>JBCBCD010000416.1:0-6291 GCA_038530915.1 Bacteroidota bacterium | reverse complement strand
CCGGTAAAAGGAGCCATACCCAAAAGTTACAATGCATTTTTACCTGTGCTTACTGTTATCTTGGTCACTATTTTTGGTCTATTAGATACTGGCATGGCCTCTACTTATGGAGAGTTAGTTGATGCTGGCGTCAATTTACCTACTGAAAGCTGGGCAGGGGTTTGGAAGAATATTCCACTTGTACTGGGCGATGAAGGTTCTGGGTTTTTTCTAAAAATTGGGAAACTAATCGGTAATGCTGATTCCTATGTAGCTTTACTCTGGGCTTCTTTGAGTGGTGTTATACTGGCTCTTCTTTTAACAGTGAGTCAAAAAATCATGTCACTCAGTGATACGGCTACGGTTATGGTTACAGGATTTAAAACCATCATGCCTGCCATCGTCATTTTGACTATGGCTTGGTCATTGGCTGGTACCACTGAATCGTTACACACAGCTACCTATCTCTCTAGTACTTTAGAAGGGCGATTGAACCCATTTTTGATGCCTCCCATCATCTTTGTACTGGCAGCTTTAATTTCATTTTCAACCGGATCAAGTTGGAGCACGATGGCCATTTTATATCCAATTGCCATTCCTACAACCTGGGCCATTTGTATGGCTCAAGGCTTAGAAACCGATGTATCTTATGAATTATTGCTAAATGTTATTTCCACTGTATTGGCAGCTTCAGTAATGGGAGATCACTGTTCTCCAATATCTGATACTACGATTTTGAGTTCCTTAGCTTCCGATTGTAATCACATTGATCACGTTAGAACTCAGCTACCTTATGCATTAACTGTAGGTAGTGTGAGTATCATCATGGGTACCTTATCCACTTTTCTTGGTGGAGGTTGGTTGGTTTCCTTCATCTTATTTGCAATAGGAATGGGAATACTATTTGGTGTCGTCTGGCGATTTGGTAAAAAAGTATAGAAAACGTTTATTAAAATGTATGAAACTCCATGGAAAATCAAAAATTATTAATCCTACTACTCATACTAATCGGAGCTTTATCCTGTCAAGAGCAAGAAGAACTCCCTACGCCTCCGCCCAATATCATTTTCATCATGACCGATGATCATGCTTTTCAGGCCATTAGTGCCTATGGGTCTGAATTGATAGAAACACCCAATATCGATAGATTGGCCAATGAGGGCATTCGATTTGACCGAGCATATGTGAGCAACTCCATTTGTTCGCCCAGTCGAGCGGTAGCACTTACTGGCAAATTCAGCCATTTGAATGGGTTGAAAGACAATATCGATGTATTTGACTCCACGCAAATGACTTTTCCTAAATTGCTACAGCAAAATGGGTATCAAACAGCTGTTGTAGGCAAGTGGCACTTAAAATCAGAACCTACGGGTTTTGACTATTGGAAAGTCCTCCCTGATCAAGGAGATTACTATCATCCGGAGTTTAGAACACCAGAAGGTATGGTAAGAGATTCGGGTTATGTGACAGATATCATTACTGATTTGGCTATTAATTTTATTGAAGGCCAAAAAATAGATAGCATGCCTTTCATGTTGATGTACCATCATAAAGCTCCACACAGAGAATGGTGGCCGGCTATGGAATACATTGATGAATTCCATGATCAGTCTATTCCCGAACCCTCAACTTTATTTGATGATTATGCCAATATGGGTACAGCGGCTAAAGATGCTGAAATGCGCATTCATGATCACATGGGCTTAAGCAATGACAATAAATTAAATCCAGATTTAATTGCTGCAGCCGGGTTTGAAGAATTCATGGGTTGGTATGAACCCGTGCATATGCGTCAGTACAATAGCCTGACTCCAGAGCAAAGAGAAAAGTGGGATGCTGTCTTTGATCCAATCAAAGCTGAGTTTGCAAATAATCCACCCCAAGGGGATTCACTTACTCGTTGGAAGTATCAACGCTATATGCAAGATTATCTTTCCACCATCAAATCTGTAGATGACAATATTGGCAGATTATTGAAGTATTTGGATGACAATGGTTTAGCAGAAAACACCTTGATTGTGTATACTTCTGATCAAGGTTTTTTCCTGGGCGAACACGGTTGGTTTGACAAGCGCTTTATGTACGAAGAATCTTTCAGAACGCCTTTAATAGCTCGTTGGCCGGGTAAAATTCAAGCACAGTCTGTCAATCAGGAATTGGTTCAAAATATAGATTTTGCTCCTACCCTATTACAAGCTGCTCAGGTCGATGTGCCTGAAGATATGCAAGGTATGAGTTTGTTGCCTTTGTTTGAAAACGGTGAGCAGGAATGGCGAGATGCTTTATACTATCACTATTACGAATATCCTTCCATCCACATGGTGAAACGTCATTATGGCATTAGCACCAAACGTTATAAACTGATTCATTTCTACTATGACATCGATGAATGGGAACTGTACGATCTAGAAAAAGATCCCATGGAAATGAACAATGTCTATAATGATCCTGAATACGCAGATGTCCAAAAAGAAATGCACGAAAAATTGACAGCCTTGAGAGCTGAATATGGAGACTCAGATGAATTGACGCAAGCTTTCTTAGAGCAGGATTTAGCTAGAAATAAGAAGTAGTCTAGGGGCAGTTTATAAGATGATAAGGTCAAGAGTTTCCCTTTTAACCTTATCATCTTATAAACTTATACACTCCCTTACGCATCCATTGGTTTGAACGCTTGTCTATTATAGCGTTCTCATTAATGAGATGGTATGAAACAAAAAAAATTTAAGCCGAAGAATCAACTAAGAAGATTTGATTTCATTTTTACAATCATTGGAATCCTTGCTATAGTGATTTCGATAGTATTGCCTGCCTTAACCTACAGTCAATTACCGGATCAAATTCCTACCCACTACAATGCCAATGGCTTACCGGATGCTTACGGTAACAAAATCAACATATGGCGTTTGCCCTTTATTGGATTGGTACTTTTCATAGGTTGTTTTTTATTGGATAGATTATTAGGACAACAAGCCGACTATCCTAAAGACCTACTATTGGGTATGGGTAATTTTTTGGCATTAACCTTTGCTTATTTAATCATTAGTAAAATTCAAATTGCTACCACTGCACGCAGTAGTCTTGGTTCTTACTTCCTCCCCGTCTTTTTGCTTCTCATAACGGGATTAATTATTTACAGCATATTAAAATCGAACAAACCAACAAAATAAGTATGTTTGTTTCACCATGGAGTCGAAAAAGTTTCATAGAGGATTCCATGGTGAAAAAATATGGATTACAAGCCTGATATTTATTTAATTGACGAAAAAAACAAATGCCGTTTTGCATTGGGTCAAACCGGCACACATACCCTCCTTGCTTTTGGTCTCAACCCTAGTACTGCTGACGACCAGAAACCCGATCAAACCATATCCAAACTGATTGGTTTTGCTGAAAGAAATGGCTATGATGGTTTTGTAATGCTTAACCTCTACCCTATGCGTACACCATATCCAACTGCCCTACACAAGAGAGTCAACAATAAACTCTACAAAGAAAACCTACTTAAGATAAACGAGGTCATTTGCTCTATTGGTGAATGCGATTGCATTGCGGCTTGGGGAGGAGATATTAGGATACGAAAATATTTGAGCCGATCACTTACTGACATTGTCCAGCTTACTCATCAGCATACATTGACCTGGTTAAAAATTGGAGATTTAACTAAGAATGGACATCCTCGTCACCCGTCTAGGGCAGCTTATGCGCTCCCCTTAACAAACCTTGATATTTTTGGTTATTTGAATAAACCCATTTCTTCAAAATAAGTACACATAAATTAATCTAGATATAACAATATAACCTTGCTTAATACATAATAAATTAATATTATGAGTTGCGAAACAACCAACTCATGAAAACAATAATATCGAAACTCCGGCTAGAAAAGATTACCATTCCGCCCCTACTTGTTCTGGTAGGACTATTTTTATGTAATATTATAACTGCACAGCCCTACGATGTACAGCTTGTCACCAATAAAGCA
The DNA here is from genome assembly GCA_038530915.1 of Bacteroidota bacterium. Lineage (GTDB taxonomy): Bacteria > Bacteroidota > Bacteroidia > Chitinophagales > Saprospiraceae > JANQPA01. Next base: position 2,327 of record JBCBCD010000416.1, on the reverse strand, counting down.
AGACTGACGATAGATTTATATGAATTCAATAGAGATAGCATTATTTATTATGATCCTATTGAGAAGGTTTATCTTTCTTCTAGAGCAGAAGAAATTCAAACTATTTTAGGAGAGAAAAATATTGATTTCATTAGTGTATTCATACCAGCAGAGAGTAAGAAAGTTCTTCTTAGACAAGTCTTTAAAGGACAAGTCTTTAATTTAGTACAGGAAATCAATGATTCTACTGAATATTACATTGTAGAATCACAAAAAAATGTTGTCAAAATACCCAAGAGTACAATAGAAAGAGAAAAGATATTAGAGCAACTAGCTGGAGATAGAAAAAGATTAAGAAAACAAGCTAAGTTTGTTAAGCACAATGAAAAGTCATTAAAATTCTACCTTAAGAATCTGAACAGTAGTTTTACCAGAGTATTACCATTACACCCAAGAATAGGTCTAACAGGTGGACTACAGTTTGCCAGAATTCACAATTTATACCCAAGCATGAACTATGAGAATATTGATATTAAATATGGTAAAACATTTTTTGTTGGTATTTTTGGTGAAGTGCATGTAGTGGCAGACTTTTATGCAAGTTTACAATTCATTTATTCTGAACAAGAATTGAATATTTATGATTATAGTTTGGAATCACACTGGAATCACACCTTTTCTTACAATGCTTTTGAAATACCTCTTGATATCAAGTACTATTTTCAAATAAGAGATATTCATCCTTTTGTAAGTGTTGGCACCATCTATTTTCTGACAGGAAGAGTCTATGAAGAATCAGCTACAATAAGTACCGAATCTCATGGAAAATATTGGTTATTTGCCGAATCAGAATACGCTAACCTAGATCCTGTTTTTGGTTATTCTATTGGGACAGGTCTGAGCATCCCTATTGATCACAAAAGAATGTTAAGTATAAACGCACCTTACAAGGGCATCCCTTATTTTTTGGATCAAAGCCCTAGACGTAGACTCAATTATTTTTCATTGGGAGTGAGTATAAATTATTAGAAACATGAAAATATCTCAGTTAATCGTAATAATTATTCTAATTACTTTATTCAGTTGTAAAGAGCCAACATTTAAGAACAATGACTTTCCTTATCTGACTATCTCTGAGGCCACTGATATAAATGAAACAGGAGTTACCTTGAATGGTACTACAGTTATATTACCTTCTAATGAAGTGGATGACTTTGGGTTTATGTGGGATAAAGTGCCCATTATTGAATCTTCCAGAGCTTGGAGAAATAAAGTTTCACTTGGAAATAATCTCAAAGAGGGAAAATTTTCAGCCAGAGTAAACTGGGATTTCATAGCAGGAGAAAAATATTACATCAGAGCTTTTGCTCAAGTAGGTGATGAATTTATCTTAAGTGATACAAGTTCATTTATCAGCAAAGGAAGTACCTGGACACCATGGGTTAAGTCTCCGATGCAAGGAAATCAAAGATTATGTAAAAGAGAAACCGTTGTTATTGGTGAACAATCTTATTCCTTCTGTGAACAATTAATCATTTACGAACTGGATAACCTTACAGATAGTGCGTCTTTACTCGTTGATAGAAGTGATGATGGAGTAACTGAGCTTCTATTTGTACATAGTAATATCGCTTATTATTGGTTTAACACCAAGCACTACAATCCACATGTCCCTTTTGAAAAGAAGCTAATACGCTATGATTTAACTCAAAAAGATTTTTTAGAAGACCTAGCTGTTGATGATGAACAGGAGGCTATTAGAAATGTGCAATTTAGCTTCTGTCTTGGAGATTACTGTTATGGATATTTTATACGTAGATCTAATACCTATGGAATAGAAGATGCTCATCTTACTTTTAAATATAATGTAGAAAACAATGAATTTAAAATATTACAAAATAGTCAAAGATACTCAATAGGAAGTGCAAATATTCACAAATGGGATAATAGGATTTTTGCCTGGAATGGTGCCACTCTACTCGAATACCAAATTGACCCCAAAACGGACGTTGGTTACTGGACAAAAATTACTGACTTTCCGATACAACTTGAAGTCAAAAATGGAATAACATTTAATTTATATTCATCATTTATGAAAGATGAAATCTTCATGGTTTACAAGGCACCTCATTTGTGGGAATATTCATTAATAAATGAAGAATGGCAGCAAGGTATGAATATTCCTGGTGACCCTTATAACAAATTAAGAACAAACACAAATATTGAAACCTCCTTTGGTTTTTTTTCGACTATGGGTTATCGATTCGAGTTTGATAAGTATTTATACATAGAATAATTGGAGTGGTGAAGAATTTTCATCAACTGTCTTTATACGACCCCATTGAGTC
>JBCBCD010000415.1:0-6293 GCA_038530915.1 Bacteroidota bacterium | reverse complement strand
TTTACTGACAACACCTGATAAATTTATTGAGCGAATAGACGATGTGGCAAGTGCTGTCGGGATTACTGATAATGTGAAGAATAAGCTTATTAGAAAATTAGAAAAAGAAACGCAAAAGGATGTTAAAAATCTCAACGTGAGCAAATTCGTAAAGGAAATTAATGTCAAAAAAGCAATTATCATTCATGACAAAAATGATAAAGTTATTCCAATATCACGTTCAATGAATGTACATAGAAATTGGAAGGCATCTAAGTTCAAGGAAATTCAAGGAACAGGACATTTCAGAATTCTTAGAACTGAAAGTGTTATAAGTGATGTTATTGAATTTATGAAAGAAAAGCCAGCAGGCAACCGAGTAGACGGCCCTGACCGATAACCGATCAGGGAGCGCCTCTCACACCACTCAGCATACGGACCTCGTACTGGGCGGTTCATTAAAGTAATTTCCTTTGGTGATAATAATTGAGCCAGTTGATATAACCACGTTTTTGAAGCCTTTCCAGTGTGATGGTTGTTCCTAAGATTGGACTTTGGGCCACTCGCCATCCTCCCATTCTAGTCCGACTCCAGGCATAGGCAATGTTTGGATCTACTCCTAATCGGATCAGGCTCCGCCTTTTCTTTTCCTAACCCATCCGCTTTCGCGGTTCATTCACTTGCCCTGCTGTTGCAGGTCACCCTTCGGATGCTTTAAAAGACCCTTACGTATTGGAGTTTATAGGCCTGCCAGAACAAGCTACTTATTCCGAAACAGAATTAGAACAGAGACTGATCGATAAACTCGAGCATTTTCTGCTAGAGTTGGGTAAGGGTTTTACTTTTGTTGCCAGACAAAAACGGATAACTTTTGATGAAAAGCATGCTTCGCCAGTTTAATTCTTTTTTAAAAGGAGAAGGCTTTAAAGGAGTTTTACCAAAAGCGACAGCAAATTGTAGAGCATCCATTTGGAACGATCAAAAGACAATGGGACTATCATTACACCTTAATGAAAACTATGGAAAAGTGGAAGCAGAAATGAGTTTGATTTTTACTTGTTACAACCTGAGGAGAAGTGTAACTATTTTTGGAGTGGAGGACCTAATAAAGCGTCTGAAAAGGGCTTCTTTAGAGATTGTGTGGCTTACAGCCCTGGAGAAGCCTGATAGTAGCCTTTTTTCTGTCAGCCTCTCTAATTCATTACAGCAGGTAAATGTATTTTAGAAATAAATGTTAGGAAACAAACGTGAGTTTTTTCACAGACTGCCGTTATGGGCCATTTTTATTAATGATAGAAAAAGTGATGAAAAATCCCGAAATTGGAAGAAATAAATTATAGCAGATGAGTGAATCAGAAATTAAATTAAAAATTATCAGATTGATAGATAGCCAGAATGGAGAAACCTTGAAAGAGTTACATGATCTAATTCTGGCAAAATTATATGGAAAGAAAAAAGAAGAATCTTCTCTATTTCCTATTGAAGAAGGCTATAAAGCGATGTCTGAAGATGAAGAAAGAGAAGAAGAAGCTTTTGAATGGATTGAGGGTACACTTAATTCCGAAGAACTATGAAGAAAAGAGGAGAGATATGGTGGGTCAATTTTGATCCATCAGTCGGTGAGGAAGTAAAAAAGCGTAGACCTGCAGTTATTGTCAGTAATGACCTATCCAACAAATACTTGAAGAGATATCAAGTCCTGCCATTAAGTTCACAGATCAAGAAATTATATCCGAGCGAAGTAATAATTGAGATTGAAGGAAAGAGGAGTAAGGCTATGGCTGATCAATTGACGACAGTGAGTGAATTGAGGTTCATGAATAAAATTGGTGATGTAAAAGCCAAAGAGATGGAAGAGATTGAGCGGATCATCAGATTACAACTAGATCTTTAAAAAAGAAAATAGAACGGCCCATAACATAAGTTAGCCGCTCAGTCTTCGCCTGTGGCTTCGGCTGAACGTCTAGCAAACCGTTGTGCCTCATTAGAAAAAAGTTGTCAAATGTTCATCCGTTTTGAAAGGTTAAATTGTCTAAGTAATAGAAACCGATAAAAAATCGGAATCTATTAACGTTTAAAAATTTAGAAAAATGAATCTTTATCAAGACAGATTTTACAGAATTGACTTGCATGAACCAACAAACACATTGCAGTTTGTTTGGAATGAAAATCATCCAGAAGTAGATTATGAATCCTTTGTTGAGGCGTGTTGTAATTTCATTGGTTATGGTTTTGAATACCAAACCAAAAACATTCTAATAGACACACAGCATTTTAATTACATGCCACCACCCGAATTTCATGAATGGCAAAAAACAACTCACCATGATAGATATCGCAAAATTGGTGTGGAAAAGGTAGCCTATGTCATGAACACCGAGCATGTAGAATACATGAAAAACTCGCCAATGAAAGAAGAAGGTTTTACAACAGAGTATTACGATAGCACAGAAGCTGCTCTGAATTGGGTTTCTGAACCAATATCCACTTAACAGAATCCATTTCAACAAGAATAGCCGTCTCACTTTTTAGAGTAAGACGGTTTTAATAATTACAAAAATGCAGAATCAAAGAACAATTAGCGAGGCATTAACTGGAGATATAAACGCCTTTCAATCCTTATTTATAGAATTTCAAGATAATTTAAAATCATATCTCTTTCGATTGACAGCAAGCAGAGCCGATGCAGATGACCTGGCACATGATGCCTTCATAAAAGCATTTGACAACTTGCATACTTTTAACCAAAAATCATCACTTAAAACATGGGTTTTTCAAATTGCAACTAATCTGGCATACAATGAATTGAAAAAGCGGAAGCGATGGGTGGCCGATGTAAAAACACAAGCCAAAGAATTAGTCATCAATAGCGAATCATTAAGGAGTGAAATTCAAAAAGTGAATTCAGTATCAGAATTTGGAAAATTTGAAATAAGAGAACACATCGATATGTGTTTTACTTGTATGGCAAAAAATCTTCCTATTGAAAGCCAAATTGTTGTCATTCTAAAAGACGTGTATGATTTTTCAGTAAAGGATATTATGACAATCATCGATAAATCTGAAGGACAGGTTAAGTATTTATTACAACTTGGAAGAAAGACCTTGACAGATATATTTGAGAAAAGATGTGCTTTAGTAAATAAAAAAGGCGTGTGTAACCAATGTTCCGAGTTGAATGGTTGGTTTAATCCCAAGCAAAATCAACAAGAAGAAAAGATGAAATTACAATTGGTAAAGGACTCTGAGAAATTGGGTGCAAAAGAATTGTTTAGCCTTAGAATGAAGCTTGTGAAACACATTGACCCTTTGCGTTCAGAAGGAAATGAGTTACAAGAAATTCTATTAAATTGTAATCGGATGGCAATGGGAGAAATAAATGCGAAATAAAACGAGGCACACACAAGGTATAAACTGCATTAAAACGGCAGTTTATACAGACCGTTACATTCAACAAAGAATCCCGATTAGAATAAAGTATATGGATAAAGAATTAAAAGAAGCTTCAAAGATGTTTAGATTGGGAAATCTAGATTGGGAATTGATCAAATCTCAAATCAATTATATATATGGAAGTGAAAGTAAAATATTACAATTTACTCCATTAGAATATAAATTGACTAACGAAATACTTATTGAATTAAATTGGATAGAATATTTGAACCGAAATGGATTTGAGGTAGTCGAAATAGTAAAATCAAGAAAAGATAATTTGGCAGAAGAAATAAATGGTTATACTGTAATTTGCTATGAGAGAATAATTGGTGAAAAAGCTGGAAAATCAAGTTGGAACAATGAATTTTTTCAAAACCTAGGAAGGTTTACAGGTAAGTTACATAGATTAGGAAAATCTTTCGAAGAAAAAAATAAATATAATTATAAGAATTGGAATGAGATATCTAAAGGAAGATTTGTAGAATATTTACCCCAAGATGAAAGGAATTTAGTTGAGGTATGTGAAAATCTTATTGAAGAATTCAGTTCTTATGAAATCAATGATAATAATTACGGATTAGTTCACTATGATATTCATCATGAGAATTATTATGTAATAGGAAGTAGTAAAAAGATAATCTTATTTGATTTTGAAATGACTTGTAGGTCATGGTATATAAATGATATCTCCATAATATTATATTACATTTTAAATTCGACTCCAAAAGAAGAACACAAAAAAATAAGCGATTTATTCCTAATTTCTTTTTTTGAAGGATACAGAAAAGAATTTAGTATTGAGGAAAAAGAAAAGGAAAAAGTTTCAAAATTTATTTTGTACAGAGATTTATTGGTTTATGGCTATACATTTCGGATATGGAAAGAAGAAAAAAATATGTCTGATATGGAAATCAGATTTCGAAATAAGTTGAGTGATTCAATCGCTAGAAGAATGAACGATGTAATCTTATAAAAGAAAGTATGCACGTAACAAAAACTACATCTTCCATAGCACCTGGTGCTGAAGCATATAGCTATGATGGGATAGTCTTTACGAATCACTTATCGGAAGTAGGAAATAAAATGCTACGCTTCAAATACCATCCGTTATCAGCAATTAAACAAGTTGTTTCGTTTTGAAACGATAGAATACTAACACCAAATTCATTTAAAAGGATATCTTTTGCCATTAGTTTCACTAACTTAGAAATTATATTCTTACTTACATATTAATAAGTATTGCATTATGGTTACCATCACCTTAGAAGAAATGAAAGATGTACTTTATGCTCTTTTTAGAAAGTTTGAATTTACTGACAATAATGCTTTACTACTTGCTGATGTATATACTCAGAATACGTTATTTGGTATAAATTCACATGGAATTAATCGAGTACCGCGTTTTATCAACTATGTAAAAAATGGGATAGTAAAAGTTAATGCAAGAGCAGAAAAAATAGAAAATTTTGGAAATATTGAACGATGGGATGGAAATCAAGGCTCTGGAATTATTAATGCAGTAAAATGTACGGAAAGGGCTATTGAGTTAGCAAAGAATAATGGGATGGGACTTGTTGCCCTTCGAAATACAAATCATTGGATGAGAGGAGGATTTTATGGCCGGCAAGCAGCAAATAAAGGCTGTATTGCAATTCTATTTACAAATACACAACCCAATATGCCAGCTTGGGGTGCAAAAGAAAGTCGAATTGGAAATAATCCTTTTGTTGTATCAATTCCTAGAAAAGAAGGTCACATTGTTTTAGACATGGCGCTTTCACAGTTTTCGTTTGGCAAAATTAATGAATACAAATTAAGAGGAGAACAACTTCCTTATCCTGGTGGTTGGGACGAGACTGATAAACTATCACGTGATCCAGAAAAGATTCTTAAAAAAGAAAGAGGACTTCCAATTGGATATTGGAAAGGATCAGCTTTCTCAATGGTACTGGATATGCTAGCTACATTATTATCGGCAGGAAACTCTACATATAGAATTGGATTGAATGAGTACGAAACAGCTGTTTCACAGGTATATCTTTGTATCTATCCCGAAATATTCTCTGATAAAGAGTTACAGAATTCGCTAATTAATGAAATAATTGATTATACACATAATGTAACACCAATGGAAGCAGGAATGAGAACTTATTTTCCTGGAGAAAAATCAGCAAATTCAAAAAAATACAATACCATAAATGGAATGAAAGTCGATAGACAAATTTGGGAGAAAATCAATAACCTACTAGCAAAACAATAAAATGCTGATAACAAAGTCCAGAATGTACATAGTCTCTAATCGCGCCTACGTCGTCTGCGCGAAGCTAAGCTTTCCTGCGCAATCCTCTCTTCAGTCGGACTGCTCAGAACAAGAGCGAAACGAACATCCTAAAGACAGTATTAGAAAAAATTCGGCGAAGTCGAATTTTTTCCTCCTCGCTTTGGAACGCTAGCCTCGTCTGATCGTTCTCAGCAAGTAAAAAAAGAGAAAAATGAGTAAAGAAAACGAAAAAAAGTGGGATGAATTAGCTCTAAATGGAGTTCTCTGTTCGCAACCCAAACTTGAACTAAATCCCGAAAAAGCTAAAGAGTATATTAATAGAAATGGTTTTTACACAGATAGTTTTGAAGGAAAGAATATACTTTGCTTAGCATCTGGTGGTGGCCAGCAAAGCATTGCTTTTGCTTTGTTAGGTGGAAATGTGACCGTAGTAGACTTTAGTGAAGAGCAGCTTAAAAAAGATGAATTAGTGTCTCAAAAATATAAGCAGGAAATAAAGATTGTAAAATCGGATATGAGAGATTTGTCATTTTGTAGAGATGAAGAGTTTGATATTGTATATCAACCCTATTCAATTAATTATATTCCAAGTATCGAT
>JBCBCD010000414.1:0-6298 GCA_038530915.1 Bacteroidota bacterium | reverse complement strand
AGATGATTTAATTCCTCTAGTGCTGCAAAGCGTGAAAATACCAAAAGGCGTAAGACTATGAAGTCTTACACCGTGCTAAAAAGTGAGCTTTTTGAAAGATTGTCCTAATTTAATCAATCGAGGTTTTCGGTGGAATATTAAACATATAACGTGCAATTTTCCATTCCTCTTCTACTTTTTCAAAAACCCATAATTCTCGATTTATTTCATCGACAACCTCGCCAGTTTCTCTAATTTCCCGGGTTCCTGTTGAGCTTGTGGTTGCATAAGCCATATTTCCTTGAATGATTATATTATCCAAATCGATGTCAAATTTAAGTGTTAATTGAAGTAGCGAAAAGGCATAAGAATAAAACCCAAAAATGGCTTCCTTTCCTATATTCGTTGGAAATCCCGCGGGTATCATAATCGCATTTTCGGCATAAAGACTTGCTGCCAGTTTTGCATCTGCGGTATTGGTAGATTTTTCGTACTGATTAAGTACGTTCACTATTTGCGCTTTGTCTGTATTCATTTTTTAAGATTTGTCAGGTTATTATAATTGGGTGAGTCCGCCATCAACCGCTAAATCAATACCTGCTATAAAGGAGGAGTCATCAGAAGCTAAGAATAAAGCTGCTTTTGCTATTTCATCAGCTGTTCCAATACGTTTCATAGGATTCTCTGCGGCAAAACCTTCCTTTGCCGCTGCTATACCTTCTAATGGAATGCCCACTTTTTCCATAATTGGGGTATCTATCGGACCTGGAGAAATCCCATTCACCCGAATCCCTTTTGGTAATAAATCACCAGATAATGTTCTTGCCAAGCTTCTCGCGGCTGCTTTAGTAGCACCATAAACACTCATATTGGGTGAACCGATTAAGCCTGCTGCGGAAGTGGTTAGGATAATCGACCCTCCATTTTTCATGAGTGGTGCGGCTTTTTGCACATTAAAGAAAAGGCCCTTAAAGTTGGTATTAGAGAGCTCATCAAAGCGTTCTTCGGTGACCACTTCCATGGGCTCAAATTTGGCAATACCCGCATTTATAAACAAGATATCAATGATCCCATAATGCTTTTCTATTTCGGCATAGAGATGATCCATATCGGCTAAGCTGGTCGTATCAGATACGATACCCATTGCATTTTCTCCTATTTCTTTTGCCGCACTTGCGACCACTTCTTTACGTCGTCCGGTAATGACAACTTTAGCACCTTTCGCGTGAAAAAGTTTGGCTGTTGCTAAACCAATTCCACTGTTACCACCGGTAATAACAGCGACTTTGTTTTGTAATTTCATTTTTTATTGGTTGTTATTTTTGGAAATTCAGTCCTTAACTGTTGATGCAGCATTTTCTTCCCACTTCGAAAGCTCTAACTCTATATTCACTAATTTTTTCCTCATCCCTGCCAGTGCATCAGAACCTAAAGCCGTGTGCAATGGAGGATGGTCACTTTCTAATAAATTGATTATTGCTTTAGAAGCTTTGGTAGGATCGTTGGGCTCTTTTCCAGGTATGTTTTTAATAAGATTTTTAAACTGCCCTGCAGGAGAGTTTTTATAAGCCTCTATTTCTCTTTCCGCAAAAAGCACCCTAGTGGACATTCCCGTATCAAAAACACCAATAGTGAGAATGGTTACATCAATTCCAAATGATGCCAATTCCGCAGACAGGCTTTCCCCTAAAACGATGGTTGCGGCTTTTGCGGAAGCGTACAAAGCAAACCCAGGAACGCCATGAAACCCTCCTAATGCCGAAAATAAAACAAGATGCCCAGCGCTTTGTTGTCGCATGATGGGCAACACATTTTGGATAACGGAAAGCCCGCCAAAAAAATTAATATCAAAAATATTACGCGCTTCTTCCTCACTCGTCTCCTCAACGGCCCCAAGGGCTCCGACACCTACATTATTTGCAAGGATATCAATTCGACCGAAGTGGGCAACCACTTTTTGGACCCCAGCCTTTACCATTTCGGCATCGGTGATGTCCATTACAACACCTAGCGCCCTTTGGGGATTGGATTTAATGAAAGCATCAGCTTGTGCTTGCTTTCTGAAAGTCCCCACAACTTTTGCTCCTTTTTCGAGTAAGGAGTTAGCTAAATCTTTCCCCAATCCAGAAGAAACACCCGTTACCAATACTACTTTATCTTGAAGTGATTTTGCCATTTACCTGTATTAAAAGGTCTAATTATTAATACCGTAAATTTAGGCGTTCCGACAAGCTATTTGATAGCCCGACAGGACCAAAGAATTACCCGAAAAGTCGCAATTAAGGGCATGTCTAAACTACCTTCGATGGTGGTGTACCAAAATATTTTTTGAAAGCTCTGGTGAATTTAGAAGGATGAGAATACCCAAGTTCATAGGCTATTTCGGTTGACGTTTTTTGCTTTTTCTGAAGTTCTGCCATGGCATACTCCATTTTTATTTTTTGGTGGTATTGTTTGGGCGCACTTCCAAAAACTTCTTTGAAGGATTTCTTGAATTTAGTTTTACCCATATTCGCTGTAGTTGATAAATCTTCAATGGTAGGAACCTTGGTAGCAATGGGGTTTCTTAATTGAGAGGCTGCCAAAAAAAGCTGCTTGTTATCTTCTGGATGAAGGTTTATATATTTTAAATCCGTTACTCTTCGTCTCAGTTTGTCAAAGAAAATAGCCAGGAATTCAATCAAATGAGCATGAGATTTCATCTTATTGGTACTGCTAGTTGTTTTTCGGAGCAACTCTTCAGACTTGAAATCTAGCGCTTCATAAATAGTGGTGTCCTTGATATTCAAAAAAGTATGCTCTCCGTGGTCAAAATAGGTGGATAATAAGCGCTTATGGAATTTAATTAGGACGACATCAAATGCGGAATTGGCTGGGCTATTAGTAGTCACCTTGGTATTCGGAGGATAATAGACAATCCCTGACGGTAATACTTTCTGGACTTCAATGGCTTGTCCGTTTACCTCCTTCTCTATTGCTCTTTCTGACAAGTTTATTTTTAGCAAAAAATAATCGCTCGTTGCTGCATTTAAGCACGTTAATTCTTGTTTATTTTTCAGGCTGAAAAATAAATGATAAAACGCTAGCGTGTTTGGAAAGTCTTTGATGTAGATGTTTCCTTGTCCAACGCTTGGGTCAATTTTCAGCACCTCTGGTGCACGGTACGCTGTTAGTTGTTCTGATAACTGCTCAACTATATCGTTTGCTATGTCGATTCTTACCTTCATTTTCATTCCTAAACTTAAAACGTGAGTCATCCCTAATTTTGACAGGAGCCAAAATCAGGGATGACTAGTGTTGGATTATCCAATTTTAATATTTTTGCCGCACTTGAGGAGTTCTTTATTAAAACATGGTATTGTCATGTGCCATATTTTCAGGAATTTCTTGAATTACATCCCAATGTTCGACAAGCTTCCCTGACTCCACTCTAAACAAATCATAAAAGACTTGAGGTTTGCCACTCCATGCACCTTCACTTTGGGCTAGCACAAAATTACCTTCTCCTATGACACGATGTACTTTGTCGTATTGAAACATATTGTCCTGTTCCGTCAACTCCTGGATGGTTTCGAGTAATCCACTCAACTGATCCTTTATTTGAGGATTATGCTGATGATAATGTTCGCTATTAATGTATTCGGTTATTTTATTTGGGTTTTCTCCCATTAAAATATCCCACATAAATTTACGGATCAGTGCTTTATTTTCATCCGTCTTTTCTAGGTCCATTACTTCTGTTGGACCACCTACTTGAGTTCGACCATTTACGGTTTCGGAGAAATAGGGGATAATCGCATCCCAATGTTCTGCAATCTTACCCTCCTCAACTCGCCAGAGGTCAAATGTGACGATTTTCTCTGAACCGAAAACCATAGCATTGGTACCTGTATTATGCGTTAATACTAAGTCTCCATCAGAGAATATACGATGAGTAGTAAAGCTAAAGTTTACTTCTTTCGTGGACGGAAGCATTCCAATGATGGGTTCCAAGCCAGTTGGAACATTTGGATTGTGTTGAATGTAGTGGTCATGAAAATAAGTTCTAATAGCGTCCTTATCAAAATCTTGAAATAAGGCTTTCATACCTTTCTGAACTACTTCTTTCTGATTTGTCATAATATTTTTATTGTTGGGTAATTGTTTTAAAACATGCTGTTGTCATGCGCCATTTCTTCCGGAATTTCCTGAATCACATCCCAGTGTTCTACAATAGCGCCCTTATCAACTCTGAATAAGTCATAAATAGCTTGGGGTTTACCATTCCACGTTCCCTCGCATTGGGTGAGGACAAAGTTCCCCTCTCCTATTACCCTGTGCATCTTATTATTTTTCAAACCAGATACTGCAATGACATCTTGGAGCGCCTGTGGTCCATCTCCAACCAATGGGTTGTGTTGATCATACAATCCATTCTTTATATAGTCGCCCATTTTTGAAAAGTCCTCTTGCATTAATACTTGCTCAACAAAGTCTTTAACCAGGGCTTTATTATCTTCGGTTTTATCCAAATCAGTTACTGCTGTAAAACCATCGGTTTGGCTTCTGCCACTTGCTGTTTCTTCGTATTTTGGTATGATACAATCCCAATGCTCAGCAATTTTACCATCTTCCATGCGCCAGATATCAAAGGCTACTACGGTGGGTGCACTAAATACCATAGCATTGGTGTAGATAGTATGTGTCAGGATGAGGTCATCATCTTCAATCATACGGTGGGTGGTATATCCAAAACCTGACTCCCTTAAAGGGTTGAGTAGACCGATAACTGCATTTAAGCCGGTAGACACATTTGGATTATGTTGTATATAATCCTCTTTGTAATAGGTTCTCATTTCACTTTCGCTAAAGTTTCTGAAAAGCGCATCCATTCCTTTTCTAAGTGCCTCTTTTTGATTTATCTGCGCTATCACAATTTCTTTTTCTTGTTTTTCAGGATTTGTTGTTTTTCCTTTTTCGGAATTGGTGCAGGACACCAATAAAAGGGTCGTTAAAAATATGGTTAGCATAATTCTCATGGTTCCTATTTTAAGCGTTAAGCAAAATATGTAATAATTTATATTACAGTTTTGTTCAAAAAAATATCTTAGAACTGGTTTTTAAATTCTTCCAAACTGATTTTTGCTAGTTTGCCCTTGATCAAATCATCCAATTCTTCATATAGCTTGGTGAGGTTTTCATTCATCTGGCCTCCAATTGGGCACTCAGGATTTCCTTTGTTTTTAGAATATCCAAAAATATAATCATCACCTTTCACTAATTCAAATATATCGGATAGCTTAATATTCGATGCATTTTTACTTAGCCTTACCCCACCATTTTTACCTTCTTTACTCTCAATAATATTTTTAGATTTCAACAAAGCGAGTTCTTTCCTGACCAATACAGGATTAATGTTAATACTCTTTGCTAAATGACTGGATGAAATCCATTCGTCATTGTATTTAGCAAGGAAGGTTGCGATATGTGTAATGATGGCGAATTTGCTTCTTATCAATTGTAATCATATTTATGACAGTACAAAAATAGAAATAATTTTTCCAACACCCAAATTTTTTGTCATGACTATTTTATCCTGCTTCATTTCAACTTACGACTCTCCACAAAATTTTTAACTTGCCTTTGATCAGCAAAATTATCATCGAGTAACTTATTTTTGGCATAGAAAAATCATTTTGGCTCATTTTGTTTTTGAAGCCTATCAGTCTAATATTCATGAGCGAAAGAAATGGAGAAAATGATCAAAGGAGACAGCTTATATGAATCCAGAAAACGAATAAGCAGTGTATTGAATGTTATGCACCGGGGAAAAGCTTTGTCACAAGTTCGTTACGATAACTACCTCCTACAGGAAGAGTGACATCCCCAATGTTAAGTTGATTGCCCTGAAGGCTTTGCACTCTTTTTTTAGAAACAATATAGGATTTATGAATTCGTAGAAAGTCTGTTGATGGCAACTTCTCTTCCAGGCTTTTCAGCGACCCCCAAGCCATTATTTTTCTTTGGTCTGTAAAATAAACCACATATTCTCTCATACTTTGTATGTAAATAATATCTTTTAAATACAATCTATGTAGCTTATGGTCAGCATTGATGAGTAAAAACTCAAGTGGCTCTGAACGGTCGAGTTGTACTTTAGGAAGGGATTCTTTTTTTGCTTTATTCCTAAGTTCAATTAGCTCAGTTGCTTTGTTGGTTGCTTGTAGAAATCGAGTAAAACTGAAAGGTTTTAACAAATAATCAATGATTGAAAGTTCGTAACCTTCCAACGCTCCTGCTGTTATTTTTACGACTGCCTATGACCAATATGCCTTGGAAG
>JBCBCD010000413.1:0-6311 GCA_038530915.1 Bacteroidota bacterium | reverse complement strand
TCGTTGATTGCTTTTTTCAAAAGATCCACAATGGCATTTTTATTAGAATATTCTTCTGAAGATATTTCATAGCGACATCTCCAGTGATCGGTGCAAAACGTTTCTTCAAATCCTTCCGGCCAAACTTTCACTCCACGATTGGTAATCATGGTTAACTCAAGGCCATTGTTTAGTTTGGTTAATCTTCCAGCCAATTCATCCGGATTTTGTCCACCCCAGTCTACAAATACATCTACTCCTTTCAAGCTTTTTTCACTATTAGGCTTACGCTTATAATCCGGAATGATGATTTGCTCATTACTATTGAACTCAACTACATCTAAATTTTTAGGCTTTTGACCTAATCTTTCAATTATAGCCTCTGTAAATTCATCGGTATCGACTAGGATTTTACTGATATCCTCATTATAAATATCTCCTGTATGAATGCCATCTTCAATTGCTGAAGACCATGCATTTTTAATCAGCTCCGCTTTTTCTGACAGACCAATATGCTTCAACATCATAATGGCAGCACTCAACAATCCAGTTGGGTTAGCAATGTTTTTCCCTGCGATATCAGGTGCAGAACCATGAATAGCTTCAAACATAGCCACCTGGCTTCCAATATTTGCAGATCCACCTAAACCAACAGAGCCAGAAATTTGAGCAGCGATATCAGAAATGATGTCACCATAAAGGTTCGAAGTAACAATTACATCAAACATTTCAGGAGTATCTGCTAATCTTGCAGCCGCAATATCGATGATCCAGGTATCTGCTTCTATTTCTGGGTATTCAGCAGATATTTCATTGAAAACTTCGATAAACAATCCATCTGTATGCTTCATGATGTTGTCTTTCACAAAACAACTTACCTTTTTGCGATTGTACACCTTAGCATATTCAAATGCATAGCGAATGATCTTTTCACAACCTGGACGAGTAATCAACTTAAGACACTGGGTGACCTCATTGGTTTGTCTGTGTTCAATACCTGCATACAAATCCTCCTCATTCTCTCTGATGATCACTACATCCATATCAGGATGCTTGGTTTCAATAAATGGGTGATAACTCTTACAAGGACGTACATTTGCAAATAGGCCCAGTGTCTTACGCAGTGTTACATTTAAACTTTTATATCCTCCCCCTCTTGGAGTAGTTATTGGAGCTTTTAAAAATACTTTGTTTTTTCTAATGCTATCCCAAGCTTCTTTTGTGATTCCACTGGTATTGCCAGATAAGTATACTTGCTCTCCTACTTCAATTTCTTCCCATTTTACAGGCACTTCAGCAGCTTTCATGATTTTAAGAACAGCATCCATTATTTCCGGCCCGATGCCGTCTCCTTTTGCATAAGTAATGCACTTCATCTAAGTTGGTTTTATTGTTTGATTATGGTCAAATTAATGTGAAACATCATATTACTTGACCTCATTTTGAACCATCCAGTTCGTGGTTTTTCATTAATAGATTTTATGTTTTGCATAAAGGAAAGCTAATGATTTGAATCTAAGTAAGGTGAGTTTTCAGCTTTGTCAAACTAAAATTGGCAATACAAAAAGGAAATATCCCTATGCCTTCAGGAAAATTCATTATTTTTTCAATCCTATTAGAATGGTAGCTTTGTTAGGTATTCATTAGAAAACTTCTTATTCTAGAGTATGCACTGCCTTCAATAAGCTTGCTGTTTTATTCGATAATCAACCCATAAAATTCAAACATGCAACTACCTTATCAGCTTGTAGCCTTCGATCAGTTGAAAGAAAAAGAGCCTACTGGCTTTCAAGTCAATGGTTTAGATCTTGTTCTTATTCGTTACGGTGAAAATGTATCTGTCTTATATGGACGTTGTCTGCATCGTGGTGCATTGCTTGCCGATGGTTTTATAGAAGGTCAAAACCTTATTTGTGGGGTACACCATTGGGATTACCGCTATGATACAGGAATAAGTGAATACAACAATGAAGAGTTTTTACACAAATTCCAATCTGAGATTAAAGATGGACAGGTCTGGATAGATGAGGCAGAAGTCAATCAATACCTCATTGATCATCCACAACCCTTCAATAGGGATGAATACCTTGGGCAGTATGCTGATACCTATCCTGAAAGTACAGAACCATATACCAAATACATTAAAGAACTGGCACAAAATGGCTTGAAGAACTATGGCCATCATGGTCCTTCTGAAGCCATGGGTGTTGATAGAAATACCTTACCAAAATGGGAAGACATACAATTTCTACCCGCTCAGTTGGCTTCACGCCCTTTGTTGGATGAAGAAGAAGTAACTACAAAAACCATTATCGGACCTAAAGCAGCGAAGCCTTTGGAATTGGAAATTCCCATTTTCGTGTCTGATATGAGTTATGGTGCCTTATCGAGAGAAGCAAAAATTGCTTTGTCTATGGGTGCTGAGTTATCCGGCACCGGTATTTGTAGTGGTGAAGGTGGTATGTTGCCGGAAGAACAAGAAAATAATTCAAGGTACTTCTATGAGTTGGCCTCGGGTAAGTTTGGCTTTACCTGGGATAAGGTAAAAAAAGCCCAGGCTTTCCATTTTAAAGGGGGGCAAGGTGCAAAAACAGGTACCGGTGGACACCTTCCCGGTCATAAAGTAACTCCTGAGATTGCAAAGGTAAGAGGCTTAGAAGTGGGGCAAACGGCCATTTCTCCGGCTACTTTTCCTGATTTTAAATCTGTAGCTGATTTTGAAGAAGTAGCTAAAGAGGTAAGGTTATTGACGGGCGGTATTCCTATAGGATTTAAAATAGCAGCCAGTCATATCGAAAGAGACATTGATTTTGCGCTGGAAGCAGGCGCAGATTATATCATATTGGATGGTAGAGGTGGTGGAACGGGTTCTGCTCCAACGGTTTTGAGAAACAACATCAATGTACCGACCATTCCAGCATTGGCTCGTGCGAGAAGACATTTAGATAAAGTGGGTGCAGCGGATGTATCCCTAGTTATCACAGGTGGCTTGCGAGTAGCAGAAGACTTTGCTAAAGCCATGATGTTGGGTGCCGACGCTATTGCTGTTTCTAATGCAGCCATTCAAGCAATTGGTTGCTTGGGTATGCGTGCTTGTAATACCAACAATTGTCCGGTAGGTATAGCTACTATGAAAGATCATTTGAGAGCAAGGCTGGTCATTGAATCTTCTGCTCAGCAATTGCACAATTTCTTTCATGCGACCAATGAGTTGATCAAAGTGATTGCAAGAGCGTGTGGACACGATCATGTCAATAAATTCAACCTGAATGATTTATCCACCTTCAACAGAGATATTCATCACTTAACGGGCATTCCTTATGCCGGTGTAATTTCATAATCATGGAAACAATCGTCAATATCAAATTAATGGTATTTGGTATTTACCTGCTATTGGGAGTGGTTTTTTCGCTCCTGTTCCTTCTTCGAGGCGTTAACAAAATTGATGAAGGGGCAGTAGGTACCAGTATTTTCTTTAAGCTTTTGATTTTACCCGGAGTAATCGCCCTTTGGCCTACCCTCTTGTATAAATGGGTTAAAAGTGGTTCACAAAATTGAAGCTAGTAACTTAAAAGCACACAGAATGAAACCATCACAAAGAAGAACTCATTTAGCCCTGTGGCTGGTGATTTCCATTATTACCATAACTATAATTTATTTAGCACAATAAAATGGCGGTTAAGTATTCACCAGTTCTCTGGAACAAACAAAAAAAACAATACGACCTGATTTTATGGGGAGTAATCCTGTTGTCATTGATCCTTTCAGCAGGTCTACAATATGTGTTTCATCCTACCATTACTCCTGAAACGGTCTTAATAAGAGCTACGGCTTTTACGGCCATCTTACTCTTGCACATCATACTCATGATTGGTCCATTGTGTCGCATCGATACCCGCTTTCTTCCCTTGCTTTACAATCGTAGGCATATGGGGGTAAGTATGTTTTTGATAGCTGCTGTGCATGGCGTTTTTTCCATCATGCAGTTTCACACCTTAGGGGACATCAATCCAATTGCAAGTGTATTTCTATCCAATCAAAATTATCGTGAGATAAGTGAGTTTCCATTTCAGATATTGGGTTTTTTCGCCTTGGTCATCCTTTTCTTGATGGCGGCGACGAGCCATGATTTTTGGCTAAAAAACCTGAGTCCAAAGTTTTGGAAAGCATTACATATGTTGGTTTATGTAGCATATGCCTTGCTCATCGCTCACATAGCTTTGGGAACTTTGCAGTATGAAGACAATCCTGTTTATTGGGTGATGCTTATAGGAGGTTTTGTTACCATTAGTGGCTTACACATTTATGCTGGTATTGGAGAAAACCGAAAGTTGACTGCCTTAAAGAATAGTCTGAAAGAAGAAGGCTTTTATCAGATAGCTAAGTTGAAAGACATCGATGAAAAATGTGCAAAACCTTTCTTCATTGATGGTGAAAACATTGCCATTTTCAAATACGATGGTAAGGTTTCAGCCGTAAATAATGTTTGCCGACACCAGATGGGTCCTTTGGGTGAAGGTAAAATCATAGATGGTTGTATTACCTGTCCCTGGCATGGTTATCAATACCTTCCTGAGAATGGGCAATCGCCACCACCTTTCAAAGAAAAACTGGAAACTTATCAGGTGAAGGTGGTGAAGGATGAAATCTGGGTAAACCCTACCCCATTCGCAGAAGGCACATTTGTAGAACCAGCAGCTATTTAAATCAAGCCATTATGAAAAATAAAAATGAATTCTATATCGGTTGGCAAAATGAGATGCCTGCCAAAACCAAATCTTTTTTAAGAAAATACGTCATCATTATAGCAATAGTAGTTGCTGGCTTAGCAGTACTTGCAGTAAGTCAACAAAAGCCTTACAATGATTATGTTTTTGAATTTGGCAATGTAAAAAATATTACCGGTACTTACTATAATTATCCGATGCCCTTGTTGATTGCGGATGATGGCATGTTAGAAGAAGGACTTTCCAATAGTATTCTTCTGATAGGCTTAGGAAAACATGGTGCAGAAGAAACGATGGCTAAGATACAGGAAAAGGTAGGTAGTCTGGATGGAAAAAAAGTGACCTTATCCGGCTCTTTGATTTATGGCAATGGAAAAACGGCCATGGAACTCACTTTAATGGAGGAGTCCCTGGTAAAAATCGAAAGCAAAACCGTGAACAAGCAAAAAGAGCCAATAGCCAGCAATGAAATTCAGCTTACGGGAGAAATTTTGGACTCTAAGTGCTATTTTGGAGTTATGAAACCAGCTGTAGGGAAAGTACATAAAAGCTGTGCCATTCGTTGCATCAGCGGCGGTATGCCTCCGGTATTCAAAACTAGTGATGAATCCAAGTACTACCTCATCCTCGACCAGGATGGCAATAAGATGAATGAACAGCTTCTACCTTACATCGCCGAACAACTAGCAGTAAACGGCAAAACAGCCACTTTCATGGGTTGGGATATTTTATACCTGAACTTAAAAGGGCTTCCTTACGAATCGTACAAATTGAGCGAATTGTGTTCAAAGCAAACATTGACTAATATATCAATAACGTATGAAAAATAAAAAACTCGTTTGGCACAAAGTGCTCGATAATAAAGAAGACCTGCTTGAAGGTCGTGTTATGTCTGTTACCGCCGGGCACAAAGGCCTTTGTCTAACACATTATGAAGGTCAGATCTGTGCGTTGGACAACAGATGTCCACATCAGGGTGGTCCTTTAGGTGAGGGAAGTATAGAAAATGGCTGGTTGCGTTGCCCTTGGCATGGTTGGGATTATCATCCCTGTACTGGAAAGCCTCCCGGAGGATACGATGACGGAGTTGATACTTTTGTGGTTGAAGAGAGAGCAGATGGTATTTATGTGGGATTGGAAGAAGAAGATGATCATGAGACTACCGTATCAGATATTATGGTAGAAACCATGGTCAATTGGGGAGTCAATAGAGTATTTGGAATGGTAGGTCATTCCAACCTTGGTTTTGCTGATGCATTGAGAAGGCAAGAAAAAAAAGGAAACTTAAAATATTTTGGTATTCGTCACGAGGGTGCTGCTTCTTTTGCAGCTTCTGCTTATGGAAAACTGACCGGACGTCCGGCAGCTTGTTTTTCAATTGCTGGTCCTGGTGCTACCAATATGTTTACGGGCTTGTGGGATGCAAAAGTAGATAGAGCACCAATATTAGCATTAACAGGTCAAGTAGATACACAAGTAGTGGGTACCAAAAACTTTCAGGAATTGGATTTGGTCTCAGCTTTTGATTCTGTTGCCGAATTCAATCATAGAGTACTCCAATCCAGTCAACACTCTGAGTTGATGGCATTGGCAGTAAAACATGCC
>JBCBCD010000412.1:0-6359 GCA_038530915.1 Bacteroidota bacterium | reverse complement strand
GTAAACCTTTCAATATTAACAACTGTTAGCAATCAAACATAAAACACTGATTTACAATCAATTAACCAATTGAATAAAGTTACTAACAATGTTAAAAAGTACGATAAATTGTGGAAAAGTAAATAATAAGCAATTAGAAGAGCCTTTTTCTTTGAAAATACCAGCCCATTAAAATACTTACAATTACTGAAAAAACAAGAATCAAGTAAAAGGTAAAGTCACTATCTTTAAATGGTAACTTTACATTCATTCCATAAAGGCTCGCAATTAAGGTAGGAACTGCAAGGAAAATAGTTACTAAAGTAAGTCGGTGAATGGTAACATTTAGATTATTAGAAATAATTGATGCATAAGCATCCATGGTACCACTCAAGATATTACTGTATACATTGGCCATTTCAAGTGCTTGGCCATTATCAATTATAATATCTTCAAAAAGATCAGCCTTATCTTCATCATTCCTGATATTTAGAAAGTCAGTACGCTTCATTTTCATTTTTAATAATTCATTAGCATTCAATGAATTAACAAAATAAACCAAGCTTTTTTCTATACTTAATAATTGACGAAGCTCTCTATTCCTACTTGAATAGTAAAGTTCTTTCTCAATCAAATTTCGCTTCAAGTTTAATTTCTTCAGGCAGGAAAGAAATCTGTAAACATTTTGCTCCAAAATATTCAACATAAATTGAGATTCATCAGTAGGATCAAAACTCTTGATCTTATTCTGGATGAATTTATCCAAAACCGGATTGTGCTCTACTGAAGATATGGTGATGAAGTGTTCAGGAGTTAAAATGATACCTACCGGAATAGTAATATAAATGGATTCGTTTTCTCCTTCTGCCTCATTTAAAATGGGTGTATTGATCAGAATAAAACGAACATCTTCTTCACGCTCATAACGCGAGCGCTCGTCCATATCCAATGAATCGGTCAAAAAATCAAGCGGAAAATTATATAATTGTGCAAAATCTTCTAATTCCTCGACATTAAAAGGAGGTGATATATTAATCCAGCATGCCTCATTTACCTCCTCCAACTCTATTAGCTTGCCATCGACCTTATTGTAGTATCGAATCATATGCTGCCCCTTTTCTATGTGTTCGTTTCTAGTTAATCATCGCAAACATACAATTAATTGAGGAATTTGCTAGGTGAATAAGACTTCGTCTTGTTTTTAGTGGTTGGTTCTTTGTTTTTATCCAACAACTAAAAACCAACAACCAAGCAACTAGTTAAGCATTCGTAGTTCTTACTTGCTTCACGAAATATTCAAAAATGGAAAGATCTGCATATTTGGCCCTTGACCAACGCAAGGGATACCCCTTAGAAAGGCTATAATAATCTGCCACAATTTCAGCTTGCTGCTCCAGATTATAGCTGAAGATGTTTTTCCCGGCATTTTTGGTCTCTTTCAAACTCAACAATCCGCCATAATCATAATTAGCAAGTGAACGCTGTGCGCTGAGAGCTCTTGGAATGTAGACCAAACCAATCTTTTCATATTGCCATACATGCACCAGCTCATGGATCAAAGTACTATTGGTCATTTTTCCCCAACTATTAATCACATATCCACTAACGTAGCAGATCTTCAATTGAGGTGGACCAATAAATGCATATTCATCAATTCTGACCCTATCAAAGTTAATAGAATTCCCAAATACCTCTTTGGCCATTTGGCGTTCCCATGAGTTCAATGGACGGGTATTGAATTTAACAAAATCACAAACGGTTTCGTATATTTCACCAATACCAAGCAAGTCTAACCAAAGTAAAAGGTACTCTAACCACCAATACACAATGCCAGCTACTATTCTTTGTGGATTTGTCTTATTATAGTCTTGAACTACTAAATGGCTGATACCATCACCCAGGTGAGCAATAATTCTTAGAGACCTAACCGGAAAAAGGGAAATCCAGTCCTTGAGTCTCAATACAATACCAGAAAATTTTGCAAGCAACCGAAACATCTCTAACTTACTGATAATGGGAAAATTTCTTACCTACTAATTTACGTTAAAATACCTTAATTATGTTACATGCTTGACCAACTTTTCGACCAATGACTAAATTAAGGCTTCACAATTTTTTGAGATTTTAGGTTTGCCCCCTGCCCTGAAATCACTTGTACAGCATAGGTTCCACTTGGCCAAAAAGAAGTATTCACCTCTATAATTTGTAAATTATTATTTACTTCTATTTGATACATCAATTGCCCAATAGCATTCCAAATATTGACGATGCCCCCTTTGTTTTCATTTATCTTCAACTGTATTTGTTCATTAAATGGGACAGGAAGGATATTTATTTTAGCCTGTTGCAAGTCTAAGTCTTCACTTGAAGTAGTCACTCCACTTACAAAATAAGTATTGGCTTTTTCGGCAGCAGCTACACCTACTTTTTCACCGATCAATCTACCTGGAATATCATCTATGGGTGGATGTATCCCTCCCCAGATTCTGGATAAACTGGTTTGATCAGAAGCATCCTGGTAAGTTGCCCATTGAAGAATGACATCTACACTGGGACCTCTTTCAAATACTAAGAATTCATTTTTAGGCGCATAAAACTCGGCCAATCCTCCTGGGAAAAAAGGATCACCTGTAAGATAAGTCAATACCTCAGCAGCAGCTCTGGAATATGTTGAGTGACCTGAAACATAGGCAGCAAAAGGAGGGGTCACAAAAGTAGGTCTTTGATAGGGCCACCAATCTTCGGCTCTTATCCAACCTACTCCCGCAACATCCATAGCAGGATCTTCAATATAATCAGGACCTCGCCAAGCTTTGATTTTAATCTTATTTAAGTGTTCATTATTTTCTCCAACCAATGAATCACCTTCTTCAATCAACTCAATAAAGTCTGGAATGAGTATAATCCCACCGGGATGATAATTAGGTAAGTCAGGATCTGAACTTTGCCCAAATTCAGCCAGTCCGCGTAAGGCCGAAACCGGACGAATGTAATCATACCATCCTTTACAACCCCAGGCACTTATGGCTGCATCATGCATGGCTCCACCCAGGGTAAAATAAGCTTTCACATCCCATTCTAACTCATCCAATTCTTCTCCCAGGCCTTGGTATCTTCTTTCAAAATCTGGATGATCATGCACATAATTCATTATTGTAAACCAGTGTCCGGGAGGGGTTTCTGAATCTGGACCATCTGCCCAAAACTCTGCCAACACCCTCGCGTAATCTGCTCTTGGAACAATATTAGGTGCATAGGCTTGGCCAGTACTTGGGTTGATTTCATGTCCTCTACTGGGATCACCACCAAATTCCAGGTCGTAAAAGTTTCTAAACTCCGTTACATCTGTTGGGTAAAATAAAATATTGCCCACAGTAGCAGGTGAGATATCTATCATCACACTATCAGCAGGATCCAAGTGAGAAGACCAGGCAGAAACCACTGCAAAATTCCATTTATACTCTTCAGATAAATCTCCAACTGCTGTGGTATCTAAATAAACAGGTGGTCCTGGATCATGATAAACATAATAATCAAAATCGTCTCTTTGATAAATGGTTAGATCATCTGTTGTCAAGGCAAAAGGTAAGACTTGCCCCCATTCAGGAGATAAAAATTCCGGAGTGTTTGCCCCTGTTGGATTACCTGATTGATCAATAAAGAGTTCTAAGGTCAAAGGTTGCCATCTATTGGGATCAATCAAATCCGGATTGCCCGGCAAATCCATTACCAATGGCGGATTGATCGGATCATAGAATAAGTTATTGTAGTCTATATTTTCATTAGATCCATCTTGAGCTCCATAATCCAACCAGCATTTGCCAATATAATTACCAAAAGAAGCAGGATCTCCCCCAGTGTAGTCAATGTCATTATTACTCAACCGGTGGCCAAAACTTTCTAACAGGCTATCCATTTTTGTAAGTATTTCTATTCCGCCAGGAGAAAAAAGAAAGCGGTTTTTTAATACTCTGTGTGCCGCCCAGGTAACAGCCGTCTCTACTTGTTCTTTTGTGTAATCGATAGCAAGATCTGGAAACCCTTCGATTAAAGGACAAGTAAATCCATTTACCGTTTGGCCTACCAGGTAAGGCTGCGCTGTACTGTCAAAAAGAGCCCAGGCATCATACATGGCACCACTTACGTGAAATAGATTTCTTGCATGTACGGTAGGGCGAGCAAAATCATTTCTTATGGCTTCCAAAAGCATTTCATTCCATTGGCGAGCTACGGACTCTTCTTGTGCTTGAGTTGTTGTGACTTGAAGAAAAACAAATAATACTATCAGTATTTTTTTCATAAGACTGCCATTTAGAGTAATGAATTCCTAAAGAGAGCTTTTCCTAAACGCAAGGGTCGCTAAGGCTTCGCAAAGAGCGCTTGGAATTATAACTGATTTACAACTCTCCGAAAACCATCTTTTAGTAAAACAACATTAAAATTAATCAACAAACCCAATTTAGATTCACTCAATTTTAAATAGGTCAACAATTGAGCAAAATATAAATCATGCATTTTCTCCACAGCTTTAATTTCGATCACCACTTTTTCATTTATTAATAAGTCTAGCCTATATCCTACTGAGAGTTTCACATCTTCATAAATTAAAGGAAGTGGAACTTGAGTTTCTACCTGCAATCCTTGTTTTGTTAATTCATACTCCATACATGCTTCATAAGTACTTTCAAGCAAACCTGGACCAAGTTTTTTATGAATTTTTAGCGCCGCATCAAAAACAAACTTAGAAATTTCATTTTCTGTCATAAGCTTCAAATTAAAACAATTTCATTGCGTGCCTTGCGAGTACCTTGCGCCTTTGCGTTGAAAATATTATTTAAACCGTATTGCTTTCACCGGATCTACCTGCGCTACTAATAAAGTAGGCAAAAGCAAAAAAGTCAAGGTGACCAACAAAGTGCCGATATTGATTAAAAAGACCATGAACCAATCAATTTGTACTGGTGCTACTGCCAAATAGTAATTTTCTTCACTTAATTTGATGAACTCAAAAGTATCTTGCAACCAACAAAGGCCAAGTCCCAATACATTCCCAAACAACAAGCCCATCAAGACGATGTAGCCCGCCTGATACAAAAAGATTTTCTGGATTTTCCAATTGGTAGTACCCAATGCTTTTAATACGCCTATCATATTGGTTCTTTCCAGGATCAAAATCATGAGAGAAGTGGTCATATTAATAATAGCTACGATGACCATCAAGGTAAGGATAACCCCTTCATTGGTATCCTGCAAATCCAACCATTCAAAAATCTCAGGGATTTTTTGACGAATAGGTTCTGCATATAAAGCTCTGGGTAAAACTTCAAAGTATAGATGTTCTGCTATGGCTTCAGAATCTCTTACATCATCTACAAAAACCTCCAATCCACTTACTTCATTTTTTTCCCAATTCATCAACTGCTGTACCTGTCGTATGTCTATGATAGCAAACTGCCTGTCGTATTCTTCCAGTCCTGTTTTGTAAATGGAACTTATGGTAAACTTCCGTCGCAATTGCTCTCCCCTTTGAATAAAATGCATGATCAAATCGTCTCCCAAGCCAAGTTTTAATCGCTTGGCTGTTTGTTGTGAAATGATCATTTCATTACTAATGACTGTATCTTCGAAAGTCATCTGTTCACCTTCAATGAGGTATTGCCCCATAAAATCCCAATCAAAATCCTGACCTATCCCTTTTAAAATGATTCCTTCAATGTCTTCTTTGGCCTGTATGATACCGGGAATTAAGGCATAGGCCTGTACATTTTTTACTCCTCCATTGGTATATCTTTGCTGTCCTAAACCATTCAATTCTTCAGGATTGAGATAAAATTCAGCTTTACTTAAAGTATCTATGGAAAAAATAAGCTTATCATTCAATTCCATGGCAGGCTGATCCAACAAAGAGCTACCAATACCAGAACTAGCAATATGTATGTGTCCCCAGAAACCGAATACTTTGGAACTTATTTCTTCTTTAAAGCCTTTAATAAGTGCAGTAGAAATAATCATTACTGATACACTCAAAACGATGGCAGCAGCAGCAATGCGTATGATAATCTTTGAAAAAGAGTTTTGGCCCCCAAAAGCAATTCGTCTGGCTAAAAACAACTCTACATTCATCTACTGAGTCAATTTTTTTTGTAAAAAAACAAACGGCTATGAATAAACGAAAATCCTAGGCAATCTTTTTCATTAATGCAATATTTTTTTGAAATCACACTTACAAATGCATTTTCCTTTATTAGCAGCTTAGAGTATGTTTTAATTTCTAACTCTTGAAAACCAATACGCGATAAATGTTAAACTTACCCTTGAAATTTCTCAAAGAAGTTTATTTTTGAGCCGCATTTGAAAAATTCATTGGTAATTATTTTTCA
>JBCBCD010000411.1:0-6430 GCA_038530915.1 Bacteroidota bacterium | reverse complement strand
GAGTTTCTGCAAATCTCCTGTCCAATTGAGTACTAAATGTAAAGGTATTGGGCAGAGGGTTGAAGTTAATTTCCTTGATGATACCCAGCAACTTATCATTCTTGATCAAATTCTTGAAGGGTTCGATATAATTTACTGGCCGTGAAAATGAATAGTCCAAGCCCATGGTTTTTCGCGATTCCCGATCGTATTCTATTAAAGGGTCTCGCACTTCTGTACTCGACTCAGCATAGCTCACACTAAAGTTAGAAATATCCCAGGGCGCAGGCTTAGCTTGATTTGCACTGGATCTTTGTTTTCGGACATTCGTAAAGTTAAGACTCCGGATGGTGGTCACTTCTTGAGAAATCTCCCGAATTGAATCTCGCACCTCCTGGCTTTCTGCATCATCCAACTTGTCTCTTAGTCGAATATCCAGGTCATAAGGATCAAACTCTGGGGATCTTACGGTTTGAGAGTATTGAGCATACATCGGAATACTCAAGCCTAGTTTTTCAGGCAAAAACTTACTCAACTCCAGATTAGCAGCAACATCAATACCTGTAATTCTTTCACGATTACGTTCTTGTACTTTTTGATCTAATGCTCCAAAACCGATACTACTGTAATTACCTGCAACTGTTACATTTCCTAAGTCTGCCAATTGCATGTCTACTCGGGCAATGGCTGCCATACCACCTCTTTCGTCGAGCCCGGTCAACCTCATTTCGTTGACCCACACTTCAGCATCGATAGGAATATTGTCACCTCCTGTAGGGTTTCTCAAACCAACCATGGCAATCTTGACCAATCCAAAGTTGGGATTACCCTTAATCCTAATTTTATGAGACATTGGATTGCCCGGATCAACATCCTGTGAAAATTCATCCCCCAATGGGAAAGCCGCTTCATTCCGATCTCTCTTTAGCTGTGTTAACAAAGACATAGCAAAGTCAAATTCATTTTCTGCTCGCCATACCTCCTGCTTGTATTCTGAAGAATTCGGATCAGCACCTTCAGGAATATTTTCAAGCCTGGACATGGTTAAGGGAATTTCGTATTCGTAGTAATTGTTTCTAAAATCACTACCTATACGCACGAAGACACTCAACTCGCCATCATTAAGAAATTGATCCTCTAATGATTCAGCGTGAACAAACATTTTAAATCTTTCATACACCCTCCAGTCCATTCCAATGGTCTTAAAGACTGCTTCATCCTGTCCGTCACAAAGACGTTGTACTTTCAAAGACAAGGACTGTTCGTTTTGGAGGGCATTAAATGGACCTAGGCGCTGTTCACGTTGTATCCCTTCTGGTAATACATAATTGAAAGGTTCTCTACTGATGTTTTCCTCAATATTTACTGCATCAACATCAAACTCTCCGGGTTCATCACATACTATCGGATTATCTGTCAATTCTTGGGTAAACTTTCGCCATTGGTTACGCACTAGTTCGATTCTTGCAAATCTTAAGGTAGTGGGTGCCCTAAAACCACGCATATACATACGTATAAAACGAATAGATCTAAAATCAAGGATACCACCAACACTTCGCTTATTATTAGTTCTTAAAGGTACTCTGAATCGATACCAAATACGCCCGTTAGCCACTTCTCTCCTATCTGTAATAAATGGCGTAACCGTTTCATCAATTCTACGGGGATCTACCGGATCTGCTCGTAGAGGTATCTGATACTCAAAGTAAGATTCTGTTTCATTCAGTGTATTATCCAGATTGATATCCTCTGCATCGGGAATGTTCGTTGCGGAAGAGACAAAGCCACTTCCATCATTTGATCGAGAATTACCCTGAGGGTTGTTGAAAAACTTATACCTATCCAGGATATCTGTTCCAGAGGGAAAGTCTCTAAAATATCTGTAATCATCATTTGCAGGGTCAATGGCTAATTTCTGTGCAGCTACTGGGTTGGCCGCACCTACCGCATCAATGAAACTGCCAAAGGTTCTCAACTCTCCTTCGTTATCCAAACCATCATATCCAACATCCTGCAATTGTCGAGTCTCAATATCATTATCAAAAGCTCTGGTAATTTGCTGTCCGATGGGTACTACTGACCAATTGGTGGTATCTACTCTCCTATTTGGATTGGCCGGTCCCGGCAAACCATTTTCAAAAGCCTTACGTGAATCTCGAAGAATATCCTCAGAGATATTACCTAAGTTGATGTAGAAAGTACCTTCTTTATCCTCATAATTTTCTGCAGGTCGAGTTGCATCTTCAGGATCAAGAAAAGGACTCAACATCCAAAACTCTATGAACTCAATATTGGCTGATTGGAAGTCATTGTTATTCAAAGCCCTCATTATACCACCCCACCTCACTTGAGGATCATTCAAAATCATTGAATCCCCAATAAAAGTCGTACCTCTTGAAAAGCCCGGATAACCACCCGGTATATCAAAGTTATAAGGTCCTCGCTCCTGAGGATAAAAAGACATATCAAAGGTTCTGAAGAGTGCCTGGTCTGGTGTCTGAATAAAGTTAGGGAATACCTCCTGTTGAGGTACTTCACTTACATAAGGACGAGTATCGTTGGTTCCTCTTACTGCTCGGTCCAGAAAATACCAATTCAATCGAGCTCTGTTCGAACCATACCTGACATCATTGACCAGTGCAGATTCAGGGAAGAGTGGATTGTTGTTTTCTCCATCATTTTGTGGCACACTGGCCAAAAACCAATTGGCAGCAGGGATTGAGATATCAACTCCATTGACACTACCTTCAAAGTCATCAATGAAAACTACGCCCCCTCTATCCTTTCTATTCTGATTGATCGCCCTGGAATGTCCTGGTTTCAAAAAGGCAGCTTCAGCAGAAACTGCAATACTGGAAGGCTCTTTGGTATTAAAGAACGGCAGTGCATTGACTGCTTTCGTTAGCCAAGGTGCTTCCCGATTGAGATTCATGTCAAAACCATAAATCTTATTATTAATGGGATCCTCGCCTATATTTACTTTCTGTGTAAATGGCCGTTCAAAAAGTTGTAAAAAGGTACCTCCAATATTAAAGTTTTCATCTATTTCATAATCTGCTCTAAGGCCGACCATGGTTTTTGTTTGAAAGCCAAAAAGGGTATTGTCCTCAAAGCGTACATTGACCGGAACACCGGAACTTAAGATGGCATCGTTTAAGATTTTTACCCTACCAATGTTATAATCTACCTCATAGTCAGTTCCTTCTACCAGCACCTGGCCTCCGGCAGTAACAGTTACAGAACCAGGCGGAATATTAAATGCTCCTAGCGATATTTCCGAGGTGACACTCGATTTATAACTACCCCGTATGGAAAATCGGTTTTTCTCGGGAAATTCCCGGGCCAGGAAGATGGTCTGGTCATACAATTCTTGGTAGACATACTGTTCTTGCTCGGCCGGGTCATCTATTTGTTCAGCCAGGGCCGAGCCAAAAGGCTCGAGGACCGGAAACATTATCCGTCCATTTCGAGGATTAATGGTAATTCCGGGAACGTAATCAAATATACCATCTGGTTGAGGATCCCCTTGTACATTCAAAATATCCAAATTGAATACACGCAACAAAGGCCTACCTGCCAAATTACTAGTTGGCAAAAAGCGCTTTTCTCCTCTCCCCGGGTCCTCATAAAATACATCCAATTTGAAGTCATCTCTATTCACATTAAATGCACCAATAGAGTATACGTTTTTCATCATCAAATCCCAGGTAGAAACATCTGTACGTTGAGTAGTACTTTTCAGCATTTTTACAAAAAGTACATTCAAGGTAGAATCCGGACTGGTATTTTCCTGGTTAAAGGACAACTCCCCTACTTTATAAGTCTTACCATTGTAAGAATAGGTAAAGGCAACTCCAACTACCTGATCGGGTTGTACATTAATATTCAAGGAGATAAAACCCAGCTCAGGATGAAAAGTATATTCTTGTTCTTTAAGTTTTCTGGCCCCTACTTTTTCAAAATCACTGGCTTGTTGTAGGTTAAACCCAGGTCCTTGTAATATAGATACCGCCTGATCAATTTCTCTTACCCCTTCGTTGTTCAAAATACGTTGATACAAGTCATTAGAAGTATTATCTGGTAACCCTCTGCCAGAAATATCTCTGTTTCTCGGTGAGGCTGGCAAACCAATTTTATCAGGACTTACCAGTTTTGATTGATCTGCTTCTGCTAAATCCGCAAAGGCAACAATATCTCTCACATTATCTACCTCATTTCTGTCATTCGTAATCCATACCTCAAGGTTCTCGATTCTGAAAAGCGAACGAACCTGAGGAAGGTTACCCAATGCCCCTTCAAAATTATCTCTGTTATAATGTGTTAGGAAGAAGTGTCTGTTTTCATCATATTCATCCGCCTTAACCTCAAATTCTACTTCCTGTGCACCACCCTCAATTTTAATATTGTTTTGTTCGGATTGTTGCTGAGATGCGATGGCTGTCAACCTAAGATTACCAAACTGTAACTCTGTTTTTAACCCAAACAAACTTTGCGCACCTTGAATCAGCGAACCTCTTAGTGGGAGACTTACATTACCTGCTTCAATTTTCTTCAGGATATCATCTTCACCAAAAAGATCACTATTGTAATCTAGTTTGATTTGGTTATCAAAATCAAAAGTTGCATTGGTATTGTAATTGGTGGTTAAACTCAACTTTTCACCAATTTTACCGGTTACCCCCATTCTGATATCCATATCAAAATCAAAACCACCCTGTCTTCTTTGTCGCTCAGTCAGGATTGGGTTTTCGACTCTTGATGCATCTACTCCAAAAGTAAGATCTATATTACCCTGTGGACGTATATCTACGGTATTCCCCCCAAACAATCGATCCAATAAACTTTTGTCTACATCAATGCCGGCAAGAGGATCTTCGTTTTCATCACCTCCATCAGAAACACCGATTCCGGCTAGCTTTCGAAAATAAGCTCGTTCTTCTTCCTTATTCCTGAAATTGGAATACTCCTGGAAAGTCATGAAGGTAGGAGGCCTAAAAAAGGACTCTCCGACTCGTTCAGAGATGTTGTACCGGTTACTAGTGGGATCAAAATTCACATCCTTCTCTATAGCAGGAGGATCTTTAAGATCAAATGGATTATTCGGTTTGTCGTTTACAGTATTTCCTTTTCTGTCCTTAAAAGGCGGAATAGTATCAACTGCTGTAATAACGGTGTCGACTTTTGTTTTGACTAAGCGAGAAAAATAATTGGGTCTTTCAGGACCTAAATTAGTCATTGCAGACATTATCGCTAAAGTAGTCAAAATCAGTACTAGAGGTAAAATTACTTGTTTCATAACTCAAATCACGGGATACGATAACTTTTTCGTATAAATCCACGAACTCAATTAGTAGATAATCGTTGTATTTATACGCCTAATTTGTTACGATGAATAAATTTTATCAAAAATAAACGCACGCCTTGTACGTTTAAGTACATTAAGTTTTTGTAAACAGCTGATTGATTTTTGGTAAATGACAAAAACTGTCCAATACAGTCACAATCGTGCTGTTTATTTCAATAGAGCTAAAAAGCATCTATTTAACCATTCTAGGTTTTTGGGAACGTAATAGTGAAATAGTTTCTCAAAACTTATGAAGACAATTCTTTTAAGGTCAATTTAATGAGTACCTCTACTCCATCAATCTGCTTATTACTTCTCAATACTCTGTTGATTGCCTTCTGAGCCATAGTTTTGTTGTATCCAAGAGCAACTAAAGCAGATAACGCCTCCTCCCTAGATGTATTGTCCGTTGCTACTACTGTTAACGCCTCTCCGGGCGCATCTTTTAATAATTTGTCTTTTAAATCTAAAATTAAGCGCTTAGCCGTCTTAGGTCCTATCCCTTTTACCTGTTTAAATGCAGCTATATTTTCTCCAATAATTGCATTTCGAATCTCATCTGTACTTAATGCAGAAAGCATAATCTGCGCAGTTGTAGGACCAATACCCGATACTGAAATCAAATTGACAAACAATGCACGTTCAGCATGATCAGCAAAACCATACAGCGTATGGCTGTCCTCTTTGATGTGCAAATGTGTAAGTAACTTGACACGTTCCATTTTTTCGATCTGGGCATAGGTCTGTAAGCTGATATTAACATGATATCCAACACCTCCAACCTCAACGACGACAAAAGATGGGTTTTTGAATGTGAGTTCTCCTTTTAAGTATGCTATCATTTATTCTGTTCTTAATCATGAATGGAGTCCTTAAATACATCTCGCCCAAACATTTGTCCCTGACAGGACATTCAAATTGAGCCTAGTATCCTATTACACTGCCCCAAATTGCGTACAAAAGTAAAGAAGCATAAGACAAAAAGTAAATTTCTCTTTTCTTATTTACGTAGATAATCGCAATACAGATTCTTCTTCCTCCCATAAAGGTTGAATTAATTATAGAGAATTAAGGGATGAAATAGGTTGCGGCCGCTGGCCGCAACCT
>JBCBCD010000410.1:0-6452 GCA_038530915.1 Bacteroidota bacterium | reverse complement strand
ATCAAAACAACATATAGATTGATATTCTTCTACAGGTATTTCTTTGCCCGCGTTTAATTTATTTTCACAAGTAGGTTCTGTCTTAAAGTAATTGACGATTTCATTGCGCGCGATTTGAAATACCCATGCCTTTATTTTTTCCTCTTCTTTAAGCTTTGAAAGATTCTTATGAATTTTCAAAAATGTATTTTGAAAAATATCATTCGTTACATTTTCATCTTTCACTTTTTTAAGAATAAAAAAATAAAGCTGGTCATTAAAGTCATTCCAAACGTTCTGAGTATTCATATTCAACAATTAAAGGCTATTACTCTTCTTGTAAATTAAAAGATTTTTCTTCCCACATCGCAGGAAGAAAAAGTGATTAAACACAGTTCAAATTAACAACAATTGCATTTGTTACATTCACACTTGGAACAAGTGCAATTACCCTTAGAACAATCCTTACAATTACATTTTGTACAATCACAATTAACACATTTACATTTATTCATAATCTTAAATTTATTGGTTTGAGAAGGAGACCAATAAACCTTAAAAAAGATACATTTCTACAACACTTTTTTGATTCCCAAATCAATTCTTTCATCTCAGCAATCACGTAATTAACTGATGATCAAACTCATAAGCATTGACAGAAACCACTAAAAAATAGATGGCTGAATAAACTTCTGATGCTTCGGATAGTCTGTATTGTAATGCAAGCCCCTACTCTCTCTACGCATAGATGCAGACCTGGTAACCAGATATCCTATCGTGATGAGATTTCTCAACTCACAGAGTTGTGGCGAAATAAGTGTAGAATTGTACAAATCTTCCGTCTCGCGATACAACAGCCAGAGTCTGTCCATTGCTCTTTTCAGACGTACATTGGTACGCACAATCCCCACATAACTGCTCATGATTTCTTTCAGTTCTTTCAAACTTTGAGTAATGAGTACCATCTCTTTGGGTTCAGTAGTTCCTCTTGCATTCCAGTCTGGAATGTCTGTTTCCAACTCAATAGAATCAATTCTACTATTGATGTCTTTGGCTATTCTTTTTCCAAAAACCATAGCTTCCAGCAAGGAATTAGAAGCCAATCGATTGGCTCCATGTAGGCCAGTACAGGTACATTCGCCACAAGCATATAAACGGCCAATAGAACTATGTCCTAACTCATTAACTCTTATTCCTCCACACATATAATGACAGGCAGGTACCACTGGAATCATATCCTTCATCGGATCAATACCCAAACTCATACACTTGTCATAAATTGTTGGGAAGTGTTTGACAAATCCTTCTTTATCCAAGTGGGTACAGTCCAAAAACATGGACTCTTCCCCTTGTATTTTTATTTCATTATCTATCGCTCTGGCTACAATATCTCTGGGTGCCAGTGATTCACGAGGGTCATATTTGCTCATAAACTCATTGCCCTTGGCATCTTTCAGAATGCCTCCATACCCTCTAACTGCTTCAGAAACGAGGAAAACCGGGTTTTCTCCGGCAGGATTGAATAAGGCAGTTGGATGAAATTGTACAAACTCCATATTTTCTATCCAACCTTTTGCTCGGTACACCATAGCAATGCCATCTCCTGTTGCGATTACCGGGTTGGTTGTATTTCGATAAACCTGGCCGGTTCCTCCGGTTGCAACTACTGTGATTTTTGCCAAAAAGGTCTCCATTTCATTGGTATGTGTATTGAGCACATAGGCACCATAACATTCGATATCTGGCATCAGTCGAGTGATGTTGTAGCCCAAATGGTGTTGGGTAAGTACATCTACTGCAAAGTAGTGTTCCAAAATTTTTATATTAGGATACTCATCGGCTTTAGCCATTAAGGTTCTTTGAATTTCCCAACCAGTCAAGTCTTTATAATGGAGTATTCTATTCTCTGAATGTCCGCCTTCACGTCCTAAATCATACTCATCTTCTCCCGGGGCTTTGTCAAATCTGGCTCCCCAGTCGATAATGTCCTGTACACCTTCCGGTCCTTCTGTTACCACAATATCGACAATGGCTTCATTACAAAGACCATCACCGGCATCCAGCGTATCGGCTTTATGTTTTTCATAGTTATCCACCTCTTTATTCCATACAGCCGCTACTCCGCCTTGTGCATAACTCGTGTTGCTTTCTCCCTCTTCTGTTTTGGTTAAAACGGTAATTTTCAGGTCCGGACGATCTTTAGCAATATTGATAGCAGTAGTTAATCCTCCTACTCCAGAGCCAATGATCAGTACATCGGTTTGATTCATGTTAGTGCGTTTAATTTGAATGAAAACAAGTTCACTAGTATTTTGATCGAATAAAATAAGAATTGTTTTTTTACTTTGCGGCAAAATGAACACAAAGGATGCGAATAGCTGTTAATACAAGATTTTTATTACCCAATAAACTAGAAGGCATCGGCTGGTTTACCCACGAAGTGCTCAAAAGAATGGTCAAGGAGCATCCTGAAGATGAGTTCGTTTTCATATTTGATCGAAGCTATGACAAGCGTTTTGTTTTTGCTGATAATGTGAAACCAGTTGTTTTGGCACCACCAGCCAGACATCCCATTCTTTGGTATTTGTGGTTTGAATGGTCCATTCCTTTGTATTTAAAATACCTTAAAGCAGATGTTTTCTTTTCTCCTGATGCATATTGCTCATTAAGGGCAAAGACGCCTACAGTAATGGTCACACATGACATCGCCCATCACCATTTTCCTGAGATGGTGCCGGGAATTTACGGGAAATACTACAACTACTATGTTCCCAAATTTATCGATCGTGCAGATCACATCATCACGGTGTCTGAGTTTGTAAAAAACGACATCGTTCAAACTTACCAAACAGATGACCACAAAATAACAGTGGCTTGCAATGGGGCAAGAGAGATCTTCAAGCCTTTAAATGAACACATCAGGCAAGGCATTAGAAAAAGTGCTTCCAATGGGAAGCCCTATTTTTTTTATGTTGGTGCTGTACATCCGAGGAAGAATGTAGATCGTTTAATTACCGCTTTTGACCAATTCAAATCGACAGATTTTCAAGATTATCAATTGCTGATTGGTGGTCGTTTTGCCTGGGATACCGGCCCGGTGAAAACCGCTTATGAGAACAGCAATTATAAAGACAGCATCCATTTCTTAGGGTATTTGCTGGAAGATGATTTGGCCAACCTTATGGCATCAGCGGATGCACTGACATACATATCCAATTTTGAGGGATTCGGAATGCCTATTTTAGAAGCCATGTATTGTGATGTACCTATAATCACTTCCAACGTCTCTTCCATGCCCGAAGTCGTTGGTCCGGCAGGAATTTGCGTAGATCCAAATAATATTAATGAGATCGTTGACGCCATGCATAGTATGGCAAGAAATCCCGGTTTAAGAGCCGATTTGGTAAAGTATGGCAAAGACTGGCGAACCCGATTTACCTGGGAAAGGGCTGCTCAGGTTATTTATGAAGCTCTTGATCGGACGGCTCAACTGAAATAGATCAGTTCATAATTCATAACTCTTTTCGTGTTATAAATCGACAGAGGATGTTATTCTGAAAATGCTATCATGCTCTTATGCTGTCATCTGGTACCACATTTTCTCTTCATATTTGTAAAAGTACCCAAATAGCACCTTACTCCTTTTTATGGTTTATTAAAAGAAGTATTACACCTACTACCCCCAGTATAAATGAAACGATGGCGATAATCTGTGCCTGAGTAAGGTTGAAAAATGAAGCATAGCGTTCATTGATCCTAATTATTTCAATTGAATAACGCTCTATACCATTTAAGATTAGGTAGATACAAAATAGCAAGCCTGCTATTTTAATCCGCTTTCTTATTTTCCATAAAAACAGGCCAATTAATCCAGCCAGTATGATTTCGTAAATGGGTGTTGGGTAAACGGCCTTAGTGAGTTCTAAACAATATATACCATCACATCCTTCTATTGGTGCACCTGCTCTCAGGACATTCCTCGGATAATTATACGACCATGCCCAATCAGGAAATATCCACCAACTGGGTTCAGGGTTTGCATTGACGATCCCCCAATCGCCATCGCCAGAAAAATGACAACCCATACGACCTACTCCATAACTTATAATCAAAGCCGGTGCAACGGCATCCATCACAAGGAGAGTCGGAATCTTATGATACCTGAGATAGGTGACTACGCCAATGAATCCAAAAATCAATCCCCCATAAATGGCCAAGCCACCACCAGAAAAAATGACTTCATAAGGCTGTTTGACAAATTCATCCCAATGCTCCACTAAATCAAAAACCTTAGCTCCGACAATGCCACACATGGCTGCTGTAATGGTAATGTCTCCTATCCTATTGTGTGGATATATCTTTTTTACCTTATCCGAATCTTCTTTTTTTACCCGATTCTTAGAATCAACAAAAGTAAGCACTACCAAAAGCAGAGCAGTACCCAATCCCCAGATCCAATTGCCATCCAATGAGATCAAAACACTCGCGGCATCCTCTTTGAAGGCTCCAAAATGGGTGAAAATATACCCCATCTTATAGCCTAATAAGAATCCAATCAATGCATTTAGTGTCAAATTGATGGGTTGAAGTTGCTTTTGCGTGGAAGCTTTTAGCTCAGTAGCCTGAAATACGCCCTCCTTAGCCTTTCTTTTTAATTCCAGGTACAGTATAAATGCTGCTACTCCAATGGCGGATGCCAGAAGCAAACCAAAGGTCTTAAAAATAGACGTCCAATTATCCATTTCTGTTCCAAACAGATCGTGAAAGAGGTAGGAGAGATCTGGATACATCTCAAATAATTATTTGAAATTTTTAACAAATAGCATGACCTAAAGTACAAAGATCAAAACCTGATTCAAAATATCCTATCGAATTACAGTACAATTCTTTATATTTCTTTCAGTATCTAATAACTTTACTAATCATTATTAGCTCACCCTCTACAAACCAATATAACAATACATGAACAAAGGTTCATTTAATCATTCATTAAATAAATAAAAATTTTCTTGCATTTTAAACTATTTGAAACTAATATTGTAAATAATAGCAAATCAGAAAAATAATATCGACAGAATAGTACCATGACTAGATTATTCTGAATGATTGGAAAAAAACTTGCAAAGGCAGGTATAATATTCTGATTTTCTGCACAAAACACATACAATCGATGTATATCGAAGCCCTTTCATCGCAATTTGATGAAAGGGCTTCGGTATTTTAAACACTAGATAATATTTACAAATGTTCATATAAACCCACAAAACATCATTCAATATGAATATTCATCCTAAAGATCAAGAGGATATCCTCGAATTAAAGCGTAGAATAGCGGCTTACAATGCCGGCCAGGAAGATGACGAACGATTCAAGCTCTACCGATTGACACGTGGAGTATATGGACAACGCCAAACAGGCGTACAGATGTTCAGAACTAAAATTCCCTTCGGAAAACTGACCAGTTCGCAATTGGAAACCATTGCAGATATTTCTGATCAGTATAGTACCGGGAATTTGCACATCACAACACGTCAGAATATTCAGTTGCATTATGTAAAGCTGGAAGATTCCCCAAAAGTATGGGAAGCATTGGCCGCCAACAACTTGACTGCCAGAGAAGCTTGTGGAAATACGGTAAGAAATATTACTGCCTCCGAAATAGCAGGTATAGATCCCAAGGAACCATTTGATGTAGCTCCCTATGCTCAGGCTTCTTTCGAATATTTCTTACGCAATCCGATTTGCCAGGAAATGGGAAGAAAGATCAAGCCTGCCTTCTCTTCTAATGAACAGGATTCTGCTTTTGCTTATTTCCACGATTTCGGTTTTATCCCAAGAATTAAAGAAATAGATGGCGAGACGGTAAGAGGTTTCAAAGTATTACTAGCAGGTGGATTGGGTGCAGTTTCAATCGTAGCTCATCCTGTCTATGAGTTTTTACCTGCAGATCAGATCATTCCATTCATGGAAGCTTGTATCAGAGTTTTTGACAGATATGGAGAGAGAGAGAAAAGGATGAAGGCCAGAATGAAGTTTTTGGTAAAAAAACTGGGTTTAGAAGCCTTTATGGAACTGGTAGAAGAAGAAAAGAAAGCACTTCCTGCTCAGACCTTTCCGATAGAAGCAATAGAAACAGAAGTACAACTTCCTGCATCATATGATACAAGCATTTTGAATGTTGATCCAGTAGATCAACACAGGTATGAACTTTGGAAGGCTACTAATGTAATTGAACAGAAGCAGAAAGGGTATCATGCTGTTTATTTGAAAGTATTGTTAGGTAACATATCTTCAGATACCTCCAGAGCTTTGGCTCAACTGGTAAGATTGTGTGCTGCTGATGATATCCGCTTAACCATTAATCAGGGTATGCTTTTGCGTTATGTGAAACCAGAAGTACTGCCTTTCCTATTCAATCAATTGGATAAGTTGGCATTGGCTAGTCCGGGCTTCAATTCTACAGCAGATGTAAC
>JBCBCD010000409.1:0-6453 GCA_038530915.1 Bacteroidota bacterium | reverse complement strand
TAAAAGTCAAAATAACTAGCTCTAAATCGGATACTTATTTTTTGTCCATTACTTAGTGAGTGTATTTTTTCAGGTCTAAGGTCTAACGTCTAAGCAGGTTTGACGTTAGATCATTAGGCCTTTTTAATGAGTTTAGAGGTTTAGAGGTTTAGAGGTTTAAAATAACTCACTTCTGCCTTCGGCGAAGTGATAACTAAACACTCACCTTACCTTAACGAAGTTTGAAGAAAGAAATGTTAAACACCTAAACACTAAACTTTCACCATCATCCTTCTTAATCACAATAACATGAGAAAGAATTATCTATTACTTATATTTTCAATTGCCTTTTTACTCATCAGTTGTAAGCAGTCAACTGACACTACTACCATTGCCAATGCCTCAGTCGAAACCCCAAAAAAACCAGTATTTCAAAACAGTGTGCCTAAGATTTTGGACCATTTGAGAAACCCATCTGAAGATTATGTAATTGCTGTTTCACACAGAGGAGATTGGCGATATGCTCCAGAAAACTCCCTGATGGCCGTACAAAGATGTATTGACCTTGGCCTTGATATTGTAGAAATTGATGTGAGACTTACCAAAGATGGTCATTTGGTTTGCATGCATGATTTAACGGTTGATCGTACCACCAACGGCAAAGGCCTTTTATCTGAATTGACTTTGGAAGAAGTGAAAGAACTGCGTTTAAAAAATGCATGTGGAGCGAGACATTCACGCCAGCAAGTTCCTACGTTGGAAGAAGTTATGAATCTTGCCAAAGGTAAAATCATGGTCAATCTGGATAAAACAGAAGGAGAAACTGTACGTGAAGCCTATGATATTTTGGTCAAAACCGGAACCGTTGATCACGGTATTTTCAAAGGCAACGATCCTTTGGAAGTAATGCGTGAAAGATATGGTACCCTTATGGATTCAATCATTTATATGCCTAAAATATGGTATGATATGCCTGACAAAGCTGGTTATATTAAAGCGTATAATGAAGAATTAAATCCATTGGCTTACGAAATGCTTTTCGACAAGGTAGATAATCCCGTTTTTGCAGAAATAAAAAATATGAACGACAAAGGCATAACCGTTCTTGCGATTGCATTATGGGATGACCTTTGCGCAGGTCATACTGACGAACTTGCTTTATTGGAAGGACCTGATGCGGCTTGGGGTTGGCTAATTGAAAATGGAGCCAATGCGATAATGACGGATCGTCCTGAGGAGTTGGTTGAGTATTTGAGGGAAAAGGGATTGAGGGAATAGTTTAGAGTGTAGTGTGTAGAGGTACTACACACTACACTAGAACAATACATTCACACCAAACAAAAAAGACTTCGCCGCCGGATAATTATCCTGAGCGTAACCGGCTCTTAAAACGTCTGTATCGCGTCTATATTCAGAAGAGTCTGGATTATAGCCTCTGTAGTTAGTGATAGTAATTGGATTGTTGGCGGTTAGATATACTCTTAAGCTTTCTATGCCGATCTTTTCAATTAGCTTTTTAGGGAGCGTATAGCCCAATTG
The DNA here is from genome assembly GCA_038530915.1 of Bacteroidota bacterium. Lineage (GTDB taxonomy): Bacteria > Bacteroidota > Bacteroidia > Chitinophagales > Saprospiraceae > JANQPA01. The sequence continues at coordinate 4,935 of JBCBCD010000409.1, read as the reverse complement.
CAAAAAGCGAATTCTGGTATAATCAGCATCCTGGATGTACAAACTTGACACACGTGTATTTCTTCTAGCTGCAGAGAAGTTTCCTAAATTGGGTTGCCCCAAGAAGCCATCAGGGTTATTTTCAGGATGATATCGGTTTTCCATGTAGTATCTGCTGGGAGCACCAAAGCCCTCTCCTACCCCAGTGATCACCCCTTCATCATAAAAGTAAGCAGACCGACCTCTTACTCCATTGATGGCGAAAGAAAAATCAAAGTTTTTCCAGGTAAAATTGCTACTAAAACCAAAGGTCAATTCAGGAGCGAAAGTGCCCAATGGTATTTTATCATCATCATCTATGATGCCATCCTGATTGACATCTTCCACGATTAAATCACCCGTTAAAGTGCCTTCCAGGTGCGGACTTTCGTCAATTTCATCCTGAGTTTTATAAACACCGATGATATTATAAGCTGTAATCTCAGCAATGGGCCCACCTACTTTTGTCCGCCAAGCTCCATTGCTCCCGGCTCGAATTTCTTCTTGCCCTTCTGCTAAGGCCAATACTTTGTTGGAATTTGTGGTGAGATTGAATCCTCCCGACCATTGGACAACACCCAGTTCTAATTCACCAATTGACAATTCAAGTTCCAGGCCTTTGTTTTCCACTTCACCAATATTCTGAAGAGAAGAGCTAAAGCCCGACTGTTGCGGAACAGGTACATTTAATAACAAATCAGAGGTTACAGAGCGGTAATAATTGGCTGAAGCGATCAATTTATTCCAAAAGCCAAAATCTATACCAATATTGAAAGAAGTATTGGTCTCCCAGGATAGACCACTATTGGGCGAAGTAGAAGAAGCAAAGCCCGGTCCCAGGGTTCCATCATAAACATAGTTTGAAACGGCTAAAAGTGCTTTTGAACTATATGAGCCTATTTGATTATTTCCTGTAACTCCCCAACTGGCTCTTAATTTTGCAAAATTTACAAAACGACCAGAAGGGAAAAAAGATTCTTCACTAAATATCCATCCAGCTGAAAAAGAAGGAAATAAACCCCACTTACTGTCGTCCCCAAATCTGGAAGAACCGTCGCGTCTGATTGCAGCAGCAAATTGGTACCTTTCTTTAAAAAAATATTGAAGGCGCCCAAGGTAGGAAATCTGTACCCAGGTAGAACGATCCGTATTGAGTGTGATATCACTGGCTCCCGATACATTATCCAATAAATCATCCTGAATATTTGTACCAACAATCACTGACTGCGTCGCATCTTCTCTTTGATAGGTATAACCTGCTATTAGGTCGATTTCATGTTCATTAAAAATTCTATGGTAGGATAAGGTATTCTCAGAAATATAGCTCAATAATCTTCCATTCGTTTCACTTGCCTTAGCGGGCACAGGGGCAATTGCGCGATATTCGCCCAAGGTAGAAGCCTTGAAAAAATCAAAGAAATAATTTCTATAGTCTCCACCTAGTATAGTCTTAAGTTCTAGGCCTTGAGCAATTTTATAAGAAAAAGAAGTATTGCCAAAAAGGCGAAATCTAAAACGATCATCTTTAATTTGTGTATAAGCAATAGGGTTTTCCTGTAAAGATCCATCAGCCGGTGTGTTTAATAATTGTCCTTGACTTAAAGCAATAGATCCATCTGAGTTATAAGCATCAAAAAAGGGATAATAGGTCATAGAAGCAGCAATGGGATCAGCTCGCCAATCTCCCAAATTGGTATAATCTTGTCGAGAAAAGGAAGGGTTTAAACTGAAGCCAAATTTAAATCTTTCCCCTATTTTGCTATTTATTTTGACTGCACTACTAAATCTTTCAAAATCTGTACCTATGGCCAAACCATCCTGAAAAAGGTAATTCGCAGAAACATAATAATTACCACTTTCATTGCCACCGGAGAAAGACAGGGCTGCATTCGTCATGGCTGCTTCTCTAAAAACGATATCCAACCAATCTGTATTTGTAAGTCCCTCTTCTCCTTCCAGATAAGGTTCCAAATAATCTAACCTCAATTCACGTTTATTGGCTCCATTAGCTATGCGAGTGGCTTCATCATCAGTGGCTGATCGATTTTCTGGATCACGAGAAACATACCCCCAATCACGTGCTTCGGTAAAAAACTGAGCAGCAGAATAAGCATCTGCAAATTCAACATTATCTGCTCTCGTTTGTATGCCTGTGAAAAAATCCAAGGAAACTTTCAATTTGCCAGCTTGTCCAGATTTAGTAGTAATCAATATCACCCCATTCCCTGCTCGCGAGCCATAGATAGCTGCAGAAGCGGCATCTTTTAATATATTGATAGATTCAATGTCACTAGGACTGATGGAACTGAGTGTACTTCCTTCTGCTAATGGTACACCATCAACCACTATCAACGGATTAGAGCCTGCTGTAAGCGTACCCAAACCTCTAATAACGACTTGTGCATCCGAACCAGGTTGTCCATTCACCTGATTGATTTGAACTCCTGCCAAGGTACCTATTAATTGTTGGTCAAAGCTTGCCGCTGCATACTTATTGGTTTCAAGTCCACTAATTTTTGTTGTGGCACCATTGACTTTAGTAATGGATTGACGACCATAACCAATGACTACTACTTCATTCAATTGTGTTGATATTGGAGTAAGTGCCACCTCAATGTTGCCCACACTTGTGATAGGTACTTCTAAAGTCTCATACCCTACAAATGAAAGTACCAACACAACTGGCTGGTTATTAGGAACGGGAATTGAAAAAGTACCATTTTCATTTGAGATGGTCCCTTGTCCACTTTCCTTAACTAAAATAGTGGCGCCAGCAAGGCCATATCCTTTCTCATCCAGTACTTTTCCCCGAAGGATTTCATCCACATCATATTCTAAAACATTTACTTCATAGACAACAGAGTATTCCAATCTTTCTAAAACCGTTGCAAGAGAAGCTGTAGTAGGTACTTCAATTATAAAATCTTCTTTTGGGGTATAATTTTCTTCATAAACATAAACCAGGTCATTGGATATTTTAAACCTCAAACCAGTTTCTCCAGAAATAAACTTTAATATATCTGCAACAGGAACATTATCATTTTGATTGTTGATGCGAATTTCACCTACTGTTTCATAGGTGTAAGTGAAGAATAAATCTGACTGAGATTGGATATCAGAAAATGCTTGTCTTAGTGTGAAGTTTTTCCAGTTACAGGAAATCTTAGTCTGATCCAGTTGTTGGCCAAAACTATCGATTGGGAAAGCTATTGTGGCAAATAGCGTTAGAAACACAGCCACGTAACTAAAAAAATTTGACATGGCATTTAGTTTTCTTAGTATTTAAGAATCCCTGATATATATAATTATTTGGATCTTAGCTCATATTGCTTATCTCCTACCTTCACGTACTTATGGTATTTCGCTACCAGATTAATGCCATCAATAATCTGATCAATTTCCATCGAGCGAGTATCGAGTCGAATCACTAAATGCTCATCAATAGATTCACCTTCCGGAACTACAATACTCAGTCCGTACCAATTTTCGAGCACTTCTGTAACTTCACTAAATTCAGCGCCTTCCAGTGTAATCTCTCCTTCTGTCCAATCGTATTTGGTTTTGAATTCAATTTCGTCTTTAGAAAATTTACCACTTTCTCTTTGGTAGGTAAAAACTTGACCAGGTTCTAATGAATCAGCCAAGTCACGCATAGAATCTTTTTCTATCTCCACTTCCACTTTTCCTTCTAATAATGCGACTTCTATAATTTGACGACCAGGATAGGCTTTGACATTGAAGGTAGTACCCAATACTTTTGTAAAAACCTCCTCTGTCTGTACATAAAAAGATCTTTGAGGGTTGGTTTTTATTTTGAAACGTGCTTCTCCATATAATTTTACCTGGCGTACTTCCTCATCAAACTTCTTAGGAAACTCCAACCAACTATTAGGTTTTAACCAGACCCAACTGCCATCATCTAAAGTTAATTTTAATGGTTCGGTTGTTGTATTTTTCTCAACCAATAGGTTTTCGCCTCCATTTTGGGAGGTAAAAATTCTAAATACACCAATTGAAATAATCAAAACGGCTACTGCCGCAGCAATCCTCAACCATGGTGATTGAAAAGTTAGCGATTTAGAAGTATCTAAGTCTGTACTTTGTTCCAGTCGAGTAAAGATCTCTTCTTTTTCTTCTACAAACTCAGCTGAGGTTTCTTCATTGAAATCATTCCAATCGTCCAACAATATTGAATCAAAGTCTTCCAGATTATTTTCTTTGAAATACTTCATGAGCACTTCCAGTTCCTCTGGAGTACACAATCCATTTCTATATTTATACAATATGTCAGAATCTATCTTCATCTAAAGCGTTTTGTCAAACATTGTCGCGAAAATCGTAAGAAATAATCGTAATGAAAAACTTAATTTTAAATCTATGTAAAGTAAATATTACTTGATCAATTTTTGGCTTTTTATGCTTTGGGACCTATTTTAGGCCTAATGTTATTGCTTTACAAGTAGTTATGCATTACTTTCTATAAACTAAGACGCGTTTCTAATGTAAACTACTCACAACAGGAGTAAAAAAAATTAACTAGTCAACTTTTTTTTAAGACTGGCCATAGCTCTGTATACTTGATTTTCTACCGTTCTTTGTGAAATAGATAGTTTCTTGGCTACTTCTTCTGTAGACATGCCTTGAAGCTTTCTAAGTTTAAAGATTTCTTTTCGCTGCTCTGGTAAATCTTCCAGCACCTTATACAACAATTTCATTTTTTCATTGGAAAACGAATCTATATCCAACTCTTTTGTTGAAACATCTATCATTTGATCATCCAAACTGACCAGGTCTATTTTGTTGAGCAATGATTTTCTATAATGATCAACCAATCTGTTTCTGGAAATGCTAAAAAGGTAAGCAGAAGGAGATTTAGCTTGTGAAATTAAATCCCATTTCTGGATAGCCTGCTCAAAA
>JBCBCD010000408.1:0-6473 GCA_038530915.1 Bacteroidota bacterium | reverse complement strand
TTGCCAGTAGACCAGATCTGATCATATGTGATGTAATGATGCCTCGTTTAGATGGTTTTGGAGTGTTAAATATTCTTTCCAAAAGAGCTGATACAGCTGATATTCCATTTATCTTTTTAACTGCGAAGGCTGAAAAAAGTGATTTCCGTCGAGGTATGAACCTAGGAGCTGACGACTACATTACTAAGCCTTTTTACAAAGATGAACTTTTGGCAGTTATTGAAACTCGTCTTAAGAAAAGTGATCAACTCAAAAAAAAGTTTGATCAGACCGAGTCCGGTTTATCTGCTTTCATCAATGAAGCTAAGGGTTATGAAGAATTGAATAAACTTTCCAACGAGCGGAAAGTAAAAACTTACAAAAAGAGAGAAGCTGTTTTTGAAGAAGGAGATTTTCCACGTTACCTCTATTTTGTAAAAAGTGGAAAAATAAAGCTGTACAAGACCAATGATGATGGTAAAGAATACATCATCAACATTTACAATGGAGGTGATTTCTTCGGTTACATCGACCTTATCAAAGATAGCGAATATACCGAATCCGCTTCTGCTTTGGAAGAGACTCAGGTAGCACTTATTCCTAAAGATGACTTCATACAGTTGATGTATAAAAACAGAGATGTTTCTTCTCAATTGATCAAAATGTTGGCCAGAAATATTGCTGAAAAAGAACAACAACTATTGAATTTGGCATACAATTCTGTACGCAGACGTGTTGCTGATGCCATAATATTTCTGAGTGAAAAAGAAGAGAAAGAAAACATTACCATATTAAGAGATGACCTTGCTCGTATTGTAGGTACGGCTAAAGAAAGTGTCATCCGTATGCTTACTGAATTCAAACACGATGGATACATCAATATTATTGATGGGGAAATCCATATCGTTGAAAAAGAAAAGTTGAAAAATATTCCGGGATAGTTTTCATGAGGTCATTGGTCATTAAAGGAAGTGTTATTTATTCTAAAAGCTTGGTTATGAGAATATCATTTTTTCTGATGGTACTTGTTTTTATATTGAGTTGTGAGACTGCTTCTAATGAAGCAGTTCAGCTTGAAGAAACAACTCTTGAGAGGGTATTACCAGAATTAGATCCCAATCGCTACAATGTAGCTTTTCTGATCATGGATGGGGTATACAATACAGAATTGACTGCCCCTTATGATATTTTCCAACACACCATTTTTCGCGATAGCATTAAAGCGATGAATACCTTTCTGGTAGCCAATACACTTGATCCCGTAACTACCTTTGAAGGCATACAACTTCAACCACATTTCAACTATTTAATAGATAGTCTGCCCAAAATTGATATACTAGTTATACCAAGTGCAGAACATCACCTGGATACAGATTTGGAAGATGAAGCAATGATTGCTTTTGTACAAAAAGTTGATCAGGAAGCCATGTATATGACTTCTCACTGTGATGGTGCTTTTGTATTGGCTAAAGCTGGATTATTAGACGAGAAGGTGTCTACCACTTTTCCTACAGATGTAGATGCCTTTAGAGCAATGTTTCCACAACTGGATGTGAGAGAGAATGTCTTATTTGTACACGATGGCAAGTACATCACTTCTGCTGGTGGGGCCAAATCTTTTGAAGCTGCTCTTTATTTGTCTGAAGTTTTATATGGAGCTCAAGTTGCCAGAAGATTGGCACAAGGATTAGTGATTGATTGGAAATTGGAAGAAGTACCACATATAGTTGTTGGTTTTTAGTTGTTGGTTTTTGGTTTGGAATAAATTCCACACTACCTTCATTTACAACAACTAAAAACCAACAGCCAACAACTAATAAAGCGCCATATCAAATCGCCAACGATAGTTCTTAGTCAGCGGATGTTGTGCGCCCAATGTTCTAAAAAGAGCGATGGCGGCTTTGCGAGGCAATCCATCCATAAAATCCTTACCTATGGTAACTGTTTCGATTAGCAATTGTATTGTTGATTCAATATCATTCGCCTGATAAGCTAGTTGTGCAGATTTGAGCTTTTGAGCAACTGCATCATCACTATTAATTTCAATACTACTCAAAGCACCTAAGGCTTTAATGTCTTCAGCTAAATCGTGATAGGCATGGCCCAATACGAAAGGCTTAACCAAGTCAGCAGCTTTTTCGATGTCAATATTCAGAAAATATTTTGCCAATGCAGCCCTAACTTCATCTTGAGCAGGATTTTCAGCCAAAAAAGTTTCTAAAAATGGAACTACCTCTTCCAAGTTTTGTCCATTAGCAAGCGCATCCAGCCAAACAGATATCTGCTCTTTTTCTGCACTTGGTAGGTTTTCATCCAACCAGTCTTTGATTTGATGAGCTGAAAGAGCACCTACAAACTCAGCGACTTCTTCGCCTTTATGAAATAGCTTTACATTGGGTATAGATCTGATATTGTATTTATAAGCTAACTCTTGATCTTCTTCCGTATTTACTTTCACCAACTCCCAACGATCAGCCTGTTCATCTGCCAACTTTTCCAGCGTAGGACCTAGAACGCGACAGGGTCCACACCAAGGAGCCCAAAAGTCAACCAATACCGGTTTGTCATGGCTTCTCGCCAATACTTGATCGAAGTTCATAATTTATAGTTTAGAAGGTTAGTGGTTAGAGGGTTAGGGTTATTGTATCTTGTATTCTTATGTTTAGTGTAGTTCCTAACCCTCTAACCCAAAAATATCACCCTCTTATGGGTTAAATTAATTTTTTAAATTTTCTTCCTCCTCAATAGGGGGACTACTTATTTAAATACATCTACCCTATGAATTTGGTTGAATCAAAAGCAGGCTTGCTTAACGCTTAACTAATATTCTGGACAGTTCACCGATAAATGCTTTTGCTTCGTCTAAGGACAGTGAATGGCAGGCAGCTATTCACTGGCAAAACAGTTATTTTTGTACTTAAACCACTAAAACTTTTGTGCATGAAAAAGTTATTTATCCTTATGCTGTTTGTGGCTGGCACGCTTAGTTTAAATGCCCAGCAAGAGACTCTTTTTGGTAATGTAGACGTATGGGGTGGTTTCGGCGGCCCTCTTTTTGAATTGAGTAACATCAATGGTCAATTTGTAACCAGTACCGGTGGTGGTGGTGCATTGATCATGAACAACTTCTTCTTTGGTGGCTATGGCCTTGGCAATGATGATGCTACCCATACTATTGAAAGTGATACTTACAAGTTAAAATTAAACCATGGTGGTCTATGGTTGGGTGCTACTAGTAATCCTTACAAAGTAGTGCATGTATATGGTAGTACTAGACTGGGTTGGGGTAAAACTCGACTTTTGGATGGAGAAACAACTGTTATGTCTGACCGCATTTTCGCAATTACTCCTGAAATAGGTTTTGAAGTAAATGTGACCAATTTCTTCCAGTTGGCACTAACTGGTGGATACAGAGTGATCACAGGCTTGGAAAACCTTCCGGGCTTAAACAATCAAGATATGAGTAATGTCGTAGGTGGTATTACTTTGCGTTTTGGTGGTTTCGGTGGTGACGATGATGATTGGGATTGGTAGATTTTTTTGTCTTTAGTCTTTTGTCTTTAGTCAAGTGCTGCTTTAGCCCAGACCAAAGACAAAAGACTAGAGACAAATCATGTTGTCTCTCTCCTTTTCTTATAAGCCCTCGCTCCTAAAAAAATCAACCCAATAAAAGCAACGATCCCTATTCCCAGATACATCCAGTTCAACTGACCAGCTTTACCTAGTGTTGCGATGAAAGCAATTAATACCAGGAAAATTGTCGGTAACTCATTCAATAAGCGGAATTGCCAGGAAGTAAAGCTCTTATCTCCTCTTTCTAGTTTTTTGATCACACGCTTGCACCAGATGTGATACACTAATAACAACACCAATAAGGTCAATTTAGCGTGCATCCAACCGGGAGTTCCCACAGAAGTATCCAGATAATTATAGGCTCCATCATAACCAATAATTCCTAATACCAACATTCCAATACCTGCAGTCCAAGTAATCATCATTGCAGGATTAGCGATGATCTTGTAAACACGCCATTCCATCATATTATGTTGTTTGATGAGGATACTTTTTTCTGGTTCTGGTTTGTCCATGGCCTCTACGTGGTAAACAAACATTCTTACCAAGTAAAACAAGCCCGCAAACCAAGCTACAAAACCGATAACGTGAATGGATTTCAAAATCAATATAGCAGTCATAATCTTTTTGTTTGTTGATGCTGCTAATTTAGTTTTTGGTTTTTGGTTTTTGGTTGTTGAGGTGTAATAAATTCGACTTAACCAACAACTATTCAAAGCATGGAACTAAAAAGTCAAAAATTTCATTAATTACACTAGCAATGCATTTTTTTCCAAAAAGACTTGCCCCAAAACACAAATCGCATTATATTTGCATCGCTTTATGAAATAAAGATGGAATAGACCTATGGTGTAACGGTAACACAGCTGGTTTTGGTCCAGTCGTTCAAGGTTCGAATCCTTGTAGGTCTACATAAAACAACAGGCTTGGATGATCTCCAAGCCTTTTTTGTTGCTACTCCTTCTTATTTTTTTCCTTTCTAATTCTTGTAGCTCTTCATTATGTAATTTATCATGAATCTTTTCAATCTGTCTTAAATATTGCTAGGCAGGAATTTAGCACCTGCGATTGAACCAACTTAATATAACTATGTTGCATGTATGAAAAATATTTATTTTTGCAACAATGTTGCATTAACTAACATTCAATAACTAAACAGCATTGTTATGAAAGTAGCTTACATTTTCAAAACCAACATGGCTTCCACTTTTCAGTTGGCGACAATGATTTTGCCACAACTAGAACAAAACGCCCACGGGGTAGATGTCATCGGCATGTTCTTTTTTGACGAAAACACGCACGTACTAAGAAAGGGAAACGAAACTGGAGAGCGGCTCAACAAAATAGCCAAAGAAAGAGGAATGCTCATCATGGCCTGCGACCAATGTGCGCTCAGACGCGATTTGGCCGAAGGGGAATTTGATCAATGTGGTACTGGCAGTGTACAACCCAAAAATATGATTGAGGTTGGGCAAGTCGGCTGTTTTCCACAGCTCTATGGTGCCTTAGGCGGTAATCCTCCAGATTTGGTTATAACACTTTAAAAAGATTGTAACATCAACAATGATGTAGTCTTAAATTTGAGTTATCATAATAGCTTTGATGCAAAAAGAGCTACAATCTTGTTCCAATAAATTAAAATGTATGAAAACGATTTTAAATGATAATGATGTAACTATCGAACTTGAGGAAGGAATTGAACTCAACCCCCAATTTGATAAGCGCGGAGGCTTGCTGCCTGTGGCTGTTCAGGAAACGAAAACCGGGCAACTTCTGATGTTGGCGTCCCTAAATGAAGAAGCGTTACGCCTAACTATTACGACTGGCCTTGCTACTTTTTGGAGTACATCCCGCAACAAACTTTGGGTAAAGGGAGCAACCTCAGGAGATTTTTTGAAAATAGATAATATTCTGGTGGATTGCGATCAGGATGCTTTCGTTTATCAGGTTACATTACAGGGTGATGGTGTGTGTCATACCTATAACAAGCAAGGCAAGCACAGAAAAGCTTGCTTTTACCGAACTATCGATACAAATAATAATAAACTTAAATTTATTAAGAACTTAGAATAGAAATGAGAATAGACGAAAAATTACTGGAGAGAACTCAACATGATCTAAATGGAGATAACCATATCATGACATCCACAGAAACTCCATTAAGAGCAGATGCCTTTGATAAATCCGATGAAGAGAAAATGGCCAATATCGAAAAACTCTTTGGTGCCATCATGGAGGAGCTGGGGCTAGATCTGACCGATGACAGCCTCAAAGGCACACCGCACAGGGTGGCCAAAATGTATGTAAAAGAGATTTTTCAGGGCTTGAATCCTAAGAACAAACCATCACTTTCCGTTTTCGATAATAAGTACCAATACAATAAAATGCTAGTGGTAAATGATATTACATTTACTTCAGCCTGTGAACATCATTTTCTGCCTATTATAGGAAAAGCCCATGTTGGCTACATTTCTTCGGGTAAAGTAATCGGCTTATCCAAGATCAACAGGATTGTCGAATATTTTGGAAAGAGGCCCCAGGTACAGGAGCGCATGACCCTGCAAATATTTAACGAACTCAAAGATGCACTTCAAACTGAAGATGTAATGATAGTAGTAGAAGCCGAGCACCTTTGTGTTTCCACCCGTGGAGTGAATGATAAGACCAGCCGAACCGTTACACTGGAGTATGGAGGGAAATTTAAAGATATTGACTTGCGAAATGAATTCTATCAACATATATGATTGAATACTAAATGGTTGTTTGAATATAAACGTTTTGGTGTAGTGTGTAGAGGCCCTCTACACACTACACAGGGGACATTAGTTATGTGTAAAAATCAAGCTCAATTACCTAAATCAATTCTGTTAACCACTTACTATAAACAATTAATCTAGCTTAAATGGAGAATAGAACTATTT
>JBCBCD010000407.1:0-6488 GCA_038530915.1 Bacteroidota bacterium | reverse complement strand
GGTTAAGTCTTGAAAAATTAAGTAAAGTAGCTGAAGTTTCCTTGAATGAAATCATACACTTTCACTACTGTCGTTTTTCCACCTCAATCATTTGCTTAACAGGCTGCATACCAAATGCTTCAAAATGTGTTCCTACAAAAGCCGTCGCTATATATTTAATGACATATTCCTGCGTTTGCTTTGGCAATCTTCTTTTGATCGCCTCATAATCATTTGATCCACTTTTTCTAATCGCTCTGCTTACTCTTCCAGGACCACAGTTGTAAGCTGCCAATACAAGTTTCCAATCTCCAAACTGATTGTATAAATCGCTTAACATTTTTGCAGCAGCTTCCGAAGACCGATAAGGAGACTTACGTTCATCCACCCATTCATTAATAGTGAGCTTATAAAAGTCTGCTGTTCCAGGCATAAACTGCCAAAGTCCTACGGCACCAGCAGATGACTCTATCTTTGGAAACAAACCCGACTCTACCATTGCCAAAAACTTTAGTTCTTTTGGCAATTCATATGTATCGAGATAATGCTCAAAGATTGGAAAGTAATAAGCCGATTTTCCTAACATCTTCTCAAATGTCTTCTTCCCTCTTATCGTATGTCTTTTAATCCATTTCTTCACCAGAGGAGAGTATTCTGCTCGAAAAGGAATAGCTGTATCTTCTAAAGCTAACTTGATAAATTCATCTGTCTTTGAACTCCACTTGCCATCATACTTATAACCGCCAAGATCCGGAGCACTAGCAATCATGCTACTACTTGTGACCAAACAAATGATTAAAATCAGTTTACTAATTTTTAGTTTCATGAGGATTATGACTTTTGATTTTTGGATACAAATGCCGAGTCTATTTAGCCAGACTCTGACTAATAGATTGTTATAATTCAGTCAATTGCCATTTGGCATGACTTAAGCATCAATTGGAAAGATATGTAGATGTGTATTGTACTATCAATGCACAGCATTGAGTAGTTGCTCTCAAGTATAAAATGAAATAAAACTAAAATTTGGAAGGTATATAGAAGTGTTCTCTAAGCCACAACAAAATAAAGATTTTCGGTAGAAAAAGAAAATATGTAGTCCAAAATTTGTGCCAAATAGATAAAAAATAATGTTTATTACCTATGATATAAAAGTACTACCTCAATTTAATCTACTAACAACTGAATTTGTACTACAATAAATAAATTTAAACCTCAAGAAGATTCTTGTCGAAAAGTCTAAGGGTCTAAAAATTAATTGTTAGACACTTAAACCATTCGACTCTTAGACCAAAGTGCACCTAATTGTTAGATACTCACATTAGCTTGCATATCAGACCTGTTTACTCTATTCATTATATCTAATAATCAGCTAATTTCTTTATTTCCATTTCGGTAAGTGCTCTTTTGTACAAGTAAATATCATCCATACTTCCTTGTAAGTAAGATTTTTCATTCATGTCTTTACCAAACAATAAACCTTGATTTACTTTATTAGAAGTTGATATGGTAATCGATCTGTTTCTAACCAATTCACCATTTATATATAAGGCCATATTTTGGTATTCATCATACACAACTGCCAGATGTTGCCATTTAGAAGACTCTAGTTTTTTGCCGTAGAGGGTTTCGCAACTTTCTCCCTTCGCACAACACCAAACAACAGCTTGATTATTTTCAATTTTAATATCTAAAAAGAAGCTGCCTTCCTGATCTTTATTTGTAAAAAATTGCCCAAGTGTAGCATCCGACGCATCTGACTTAAACCAGAAACCTAAAGTAAAAGGAGTTAGTTCAGTAAAACTGAATGCCTCGTTGGGTGGAATGGAGATAAAATCTCTTTGTCCATCAAAACGATACGCTCTATTAGGATTTCCATTTCTATCTTGTACCAATGAGCTTCCAAACGCATTGAACTGATTCCCACTTTGGTTTTGTATAACCGAATTATCAAAAGAGTAATGAAGAATTGGGTCCAAACCTTCTACCTCTGCTACTACCTCTTCTGCTTCTGCCACCTCAACTGGGTTTCCATAAGAAATATTTTCTTCTGTCTTTACAGGAATATCTTCCTCGACTACCTCAGGTTGCATACTTAGGTTAGCACTAGGATCAGGAGCTGATTCTGTTTTCACAACTCCGGAAGTATAATCGAATTGTACTTCACTGGCAAAATCCATTAGTTGATTGTACGCATTTCGATCATCCTTAAACAAAGTCAGAAAAGTTTCTTCTGTGCTTTTGCAGTAATATCTTTTGGAATATAATTTCTTTGCCCCCTTTTCATCTCTTACCGCTACTGTCAAGTCATATTCATAACCTCTTCTAATTTTAGATTGATCCATATCTAAATCCATGAAATCCAATCCAAAAGCACCAGTATTTTCAGTGTAAGCAACTTTTAAATGTTGCCCATTTATAGCAGATGGATCTGTCAATTGATAGACAGGTTCTTCTTTTTCCACATCAAAAATCATTACCTCCATAACCGGATAAAAAGATTCCCAGGCAAAAGACAGTTCTTCTCTTGCAAAGTCTTTTTCAACATTCACATCAAACATCAATGCCTTTTTTATGGAAAACCTCAGATTAGCAGACTGTAATTGCCCTTTGTCATCTAGTACCGTTACTTCTAATTCATAAATGCTATTTCTAAGCAACTTATCTTGGATCTCAACATCCAACCTTGGGTAATGAAGCCTATAATAGCCCAATCCATCTACGTTGAATACATTGGTACCTTTGGTAACATCTTGCAATTTCACCTGTTTGACTGCAAATCTTGAAGTCCATTGAATATCTAAATCTTGAGGTGAGTTGATTTCAAACCAGGATGGCTTATTGAATCTAAGGCCTTCTAACTCTTTAGGCTGAAAAGAGAGCCTTGGTGCTTCGGGTGAACTGTAAGCCCTTTTTTCAGCTTTTACATTCCTTTCATTGTTTACATAAAAAGCGGTAATCATTTCCCAGACATCTTCAGCCTCGACTTCTTGTCCTTTTTGCAATAATAACTGTTCCAGATCTTGTTCTTCTCCTGCCTGTAAATTGAGGACACCTGTCTCTTTTTTAGCATTCAACCAAAGAATGTTTAATGCTACAGCCGAAGTAGAGTTATTCTTAAAAACTACTCCATTGGGTTGTCCCAGTTTCAGCAAGACACTGTTGGGGGTTTGTTCTTTCACCAAATTTGAGCTCATAAGCTCAATTTGATCTATCTGATTAGACCATACGATGAATTGCTGTTGAGCAGGAAGGAATGCAACTTGCGCCAGCAAAGAAATGATAAACAGTATTCTTCTCATAGCAAATCGGATTAAGACTAAGTGGTTGGACAAAAACACTATTTATTTTCGCCCAACCAATTATGTGCCTGATTTAATGGTAATTATTATTGTGTAATATCTTTTAGCTGATCCAATATGGGCAGCTGTCCTTTTACAATTTTTATTTTAGCCTTTTTCAAACTAAACCATTCAAAGCGGTCCAATTCAGGAAAAAGTTGGTACTTTCCTGACTTAGGAGGCCACTCCATTTCAAACAAATTACTTTCTAAAATTTTAGGATTTACATCGGTATTGTGAGCCCAGATATGAATAATCTTGTTACTCGACTGTCTTACACTTTTTAATGGTATGAGATTTTCCTCTATTAAGAGTCCGGTTTCTTCATGAAACTCCCTGATAGCAGCTTCAATAAGCGATTCATGGCTTTCTACTTGACCTTTAGGTATGGTCCAGGCACGATTGTCTTTTTTCCACCAAAAGGGACCGCCCATATGGCCAAGCAAAACAAAAATATTATTTTTTTCTTTCTTGAAAAGAATGATACCTGCACTCTTTTTGCCCAACGTCTTTCTATAATGAAACAATTAAACAAAAGATAACCCTTTTGGTGTACGTCATTCTTACAACATTGTTACCATTAATATACATTTAATGCGTTGAATCTTAAAAGCTTTGGGTTTTTCTGTTTAGTTTTGCACCTAATATTAGGTAGTTCAAATACCTAATTTTGTGAAAGGTTGATACTAATTTTTTTGAAGTACTTACAAGTTTTGCAAACTCAATTGACACATTAGTGTTAGAAATTTCAAGTTATTGAGTAATAATAATTGATTACTCCAAACCTTTTACAAGCAATTTTGTATACTTTTGTACATGCTTATTTAGAATCAGTCTTTATAAAAACAACAAAGAATCGTTGCCGATATGAGTGAATCAATGAAAACCCTGGAAGCCCACACGCAAAGTGATTATAAATATGGCTTTACCAGTGACATAGAAATGGAAACCCTGCCGAAGGGATTGAATGAAGATATCGTAAGAAGCATTTCTGAAAAAAAGAATGAACCTGAATTTTTGTTAGAATTCAGGCTGAAAGCATATCGCCATTGGTTAACTATGAAAGAGCCCAAATGGCCAAATGTGGAATATCCAAAGATCGACTTCCAGGACATCATTTACTATGCTGCTCCTAAGAAAAAGCCGACTTTAAATAGCTTGGATGAAGCTGATCCTGAATTGATCAAAACTTTTGAGCGCCTGGGTATTCCTTTAGACGAGCAAAAGGTCTTAGCAGGTGTTGCTGTAGATGCTGTAATAGATAGTGTCTCAGTAAAAACAACCTTCAGTGAAAAGTTGGCAGAAATGGGTATCATCTTCTGTTCTTTCAGTGAAGCAGTACAAGAACATCCAGAGCTCATCAAAAAATACCTGGGAAGTGTAGTTCCCTATACAGATAATTACTATGCAGCTTTGAACTCTGCTGTTTTCAGTGATGGATCATTCTGCTACATTCCTAAAGGTGTAAAATGCCCAATGGAACTTTCAACTTACTTCAGAATCAATGCTGCAAACACCGGTCAGTTTGAAAGAACATTGGTTATTGCAGATGAAAGTAGTTCTGTAAGCTACCTCGAAGGTTGTACCGCTCCTATAAGAGATGAAAACCAATTGCACGCAGCTGTAGTAGAGCTTTATGCAATGGATAATGCTCAAATTAAATACTCTACTGTACAAAACTGGTATCCTGGTGACAAAAACGGTAAAGGTGGTATTTACAACTTTGTAACGAAGAGAGGTATTTGTGCCGGTAAAAATTCTAAAATTTCCTGGACACAAGTTGAAACAGGATCTGCTATTACCTGGAAGTATCCCAGCTGTGTTTTAAAAGGTGATAACTCTATCGGCGAGTTTTACTCAGTAGCGGTTACTAATAATATGCAACAGGCTGATACAGGTACTAAAATGATCCACTTAGGTAAAAACACTAGTAGTACCATTATCTCTAAAGGTATTTCTGCAGGAAAGAGTCAAAACTCTTACCGAGGCTTAGTAAAAGTAGCCAAGAAAGCTGAAAACGCACGTAACTTCTCTCAGTGCGACTCTATGTTGATGGGAGATCGTTGCGGAGCACATACCTTCCCGTATTTGGAAGTAGACAATAACACTGCACAAGTTGAGCACGAAGCAACAACTTCAAAAATAGGTGAAGATCAACTTTACTACTGCCAACAAAGAGGCTTAAGTGAAGAAGATGCCATAAGCATGATCGTAAATGGTTTCTGTAAGGAAGTATTGAACGAACTACCAATGGAATTTGCCGTTGAAGCACAAAAATTACTTGCAATCCGTCTTGAAGGAAGTGTAGGATAATTAATTGATAAAAACATAGCTCAAAAGCTAAAATATAACTAACTAATGCTGTCAATAAAAAACTTAAAAGTATCAGTAGAGGATAAGGAAATCCTAAAAGGAATCAACTTAGAAGTGAAACCTGGAGAAGTCCATGCAATAATGGGTCCTAATGGTTCGGGTAAGTCTACGCTGGGACACGTACTAGCTGGACGTGATGATTATGAGGTGACTGAAGGTGAGGTTCTTTTCAATGAACAGGATCTATTAGAGTTGGAAGTGGATGAGCGTGCACATGAAGGGGTTTTTCTTGCTTTCCAATATCCTGTAGAGATTCCAGGTGTTTCTAACGCTAATTTTTTGAAGCAAACCATCAACTCTATCCGCGAAGCTCGTGGCCAGGAAGAGTTAAATGCATTAGAAATGCTAAAGTTTTTGAAATCAAAAGCTGAAATGGTTGGCTTGGATCAAAAGTTATTACAGCGCTCTTTGAATGATGGCTTTTCAGGTGGGGAGAAAAAAAGAAATGAAATGCTCCAAATGGCAGTTTTGGAACCAAAACTAGCTATCCTGGATGAAACAGATTCCGGATTGGATATCGATGCTTTGAAAATAGTTGCCAATGCAGTGAATCAATTGAGATCTGAAAATAGAGCATTTATTATAGTTACCCATTATCAACGCTTGTTGAATTACATAGTACCGGATCACGTACATGTTTTGTATGAGGGACGCATTGTAAAATCTGGTGATAAGTCTTTGGCTTTGAAATTAGAAGACCAGGGATATGATTGGATCAAAGAAGAAGCTGCCAGCATGGCCTAAGAGTATGTTTAAATTTCTAACTTCTGAAAACCAATATTTTATGAACCTAGC
>JBCBCD010000406.1:0-6490 GCA_038530915.1 Bacteroidota bacterium | reverse complement strand
TGTTTTATGAACCTAGCTTTATATTTACTCAGTTGCTTAGCTCGCTAAACGCCTTTGAAAATATTTTGCTAGAACCACAAAGCATTGATCTTCAGGGCACGATACATTTTAAACATACTCTTGAATAATTTATTTCACAGTGTATTTAGCTGCGTAGTAGCCAATACTTAATCTTCGACAGATTTTCCGCAGGAAATTCAATTAGACAGTCCGTAGGACGATTCGACCTTAGACTAATGGAACTTATTACAAAATTCGGGAAAACTCATGTTGAACGATAACAATAGCCAACTTTAATTTCCCCATTTCCTTCACTAGCTATTAGAAAAAGTGTATTTTAACACTTGAATTATGCCTAATAAAACCCATAATCAATCATGGGAGTTGATTTTTAATGACTACAATTAATCTACTTGCCTGATGAACTCCTTTTCTTCTGCTTCCTTATTGCTGTTTTTTTGCTTGTTTGTAAACACGGTTTTTGCACAACAAAAGCAAACATTCGATTGTACGATAGACGGCACATCTGAAAAGGGAGAATTCCAATACGATTTTAGGTTTATAACAAAAGAAGAACCGGATTTGGAAGAGAGTTTTGATGGAGTATTGCAAATTGAGTTGAGCGAGATTAAAACCATTTATGTTAGAACCAGTGTTCGTAAAGTAAATGCTAGTAGGGTGAGTTTGAGTTCACATCAGGCTAAGCTGAAAGAGAAAAAAGGCGTATGGTATCAGTTTGAAATGAATCAATTTGATTACGGCAATAATAAAGTCAATGTTGAACTGGAGTTAGATAATATGTTCTGTACTACTTTCCAGTTGAATTTTGAATTAAAAAATCCTCGTGCACTTGTCAATGATGAAACGGGTACTACTACCACTGCTATTCCTACTCCTGAAGTTGACACCATAAATAGCTTACCAAATGTAGAAGTATCCCATTTAGAGCGCAGGCAAACCCTAGAAGAACAATATGAACTCAAAAACTGTGCTGAGTTAGAAGAGGATGAATTGTGTGATATCTTAAAAATCAATATCGCCAAACTGAGCGAATTGAGTTATGAGTGGCAAGCTGAGACAGATTCTACAGTGGAAATGTTGTTTTTCAATATCGTTGATAGCATACAATTCAAACTCAATGCAGGAGAAATAGCTTTGGATTCATTGATTCTTGAGCCCTACGATGAATACGATTTTGCCTACCGAATTACTTTTCTCAAAGATGATACGGATCATTATTTTAGAATATGCGACAGTACTAAAATAGAAGATTTTCAATGTTCGGAGGAAATCAGTATTCCCGCCAGGAAAATTCCTGAACAAGTAGCTATAGAAGAAATAGATACTTTGGAAGAAGCAGTAACAGAAGAAGCAGTTGAAGAAATGACACAGGAAGAAACCTCTATACTGCCTTACCTTTTAGGTGGTGGTTCGGTCATGGCCTTGTTAATTGTTTTTTTGGGCATGCGCTCTCGCAGTAAGCGCAAAAAGAAGAAATTGGCACTTTCAAAATCCAATCCCCTAGAAGTGCCACAACCAATAGTACCGGAACCTGCACCTGCAGTCATTCCACCAGCGGTTGCAACTGAGCAGAAGACCAAGATCAAACTGTCTAAAAAAGACAGTGTAGAAAAGCTCAATCTTGACAGTTTAATCTCTAAAGGAGCTTATATGGCCATTTCTATTGATGAGATGTGGGAAGATACCTCTCTAAGTCGCATCTACATCAGCAAAGCGGCCATCAGAGAATTAAACACTTTTTTAAGAAACGAAAACACCGATAAAATAGAAGAAACCAATGGAGATATTCCGGAAATAGGAGGAATGCTTTTGGGAGCGGTTAAAGAAGAAAATGGTATTTACCAAGCTTCTATTGACAGATTCATTCCTATACGTTCAAAAGAAGATAATATTTACGAATTGAAGTTTGACGAGCAGGCAATGGTGACAGTACTTTCTGATTTTATGGAACAAAACCCTGAGTATAGTGTAGTCGGTTGGTTCCACACTCATCCTGGGCATAAACTTTTCTTATCCAAGCCCGATTTAAAAGTACAACATGGACACTTTAGGGAGCCTTATCACTTTGCCATGGAGATAGATAGCCTTACAACAGCGCTGGATACTGCCTTTTTTACCTGGAAAAAAGACTTGAAAAACATGAATAATAACCTGACTTTTGACAAAAGTTGGTTATCCTGGGTAGAGATTGAAAAGTTTGTTTAGAATCCTGATCTTAACAATGCTCAACACCAAAATTTATCAACATACATACGCTAATATTAATTTCATTTTATGAAAAACTGGTATTTAATTGCAATAGTAGTTTTACTAGGAGCTTGTTCTTCTACCAAAAATGGTAAGCTTTCTTCCGTTAATCGCATCGATTTTCTCCTTTCAGAAATGAAAAACCCGGATTCAGACTATGTAATGGTAGTCGCACATCGTGCTGATTGGAGACATGCTCCTGAAAATTCACTACAAGCCATACAAGGCTCCATTGACATGGGGGTAGATATGATAGAGATTGATGTACGCAGGACAAAGGATGGAGAACTCGTATTGATGCATGATGAAACGATAGATCGTACGACAAACGGAAAGGGTAGGGTAGAAGATTACACCCTGGCTCAATTGCGCGAGCTTAGATTGATCAATGGTATTGGTCGTTGGACGGAACACACCATTCCTACCCTGGAGGAAGCAATGCTTTTGGCTAAAGGAAAAATTTTGGTTAATCTGGATAAATGTTACGATTATTTTCCTGAAGCTTTCGAAGTTTTGAAGGCCACCAATACCATAGATCATGCCGTGATGAAAGGAAAGCACCCACTACAAAAAGTGAAAAGTGATTTTGGTGAATACCTCGACAAGGTCTTTTTTATGCCAATTATAGATTTAGATAAAGAAGATGCAGAAGAAATCATCAAAGAGTATCAAGCTGAATTAAAACCTGTTGCCTTTGAATTAATTTTTAAAACTGAGCAATCTGACTTACTCAATAGAATGAAAGAAATCAGAGATCGAGGCTCAAAAATCTGGATCAACTCACTGTGGGCCAGTTTAAATGCCGGACATGATGATGATCTCGCGGTTAAAGATCCAGAAAACAGCTATGGCTGGCTTCTCGCTAAAGAAGCGACCATGATTCAGACGGATAGGCCACAGTTGTTGATAGATTACTTACAAAGGTCAAATAGAAGATAAAACAAGGGCAGTTGAAGTCAGCGGCTTCAACTGCCCTTGTTTTATCTTCTATTTAATTAAACTTACATCCCCACTGGCCGAATAAAAGTCCTCACCCACAATAGTTTGATAAACGATTTCCAAAGTATACAGGTAAACCCCCGCAGGTGCTTCATTAGCTGCTAGTCTACCATTCCAAGTTTGTTCAGGATTATTGGATTGGAAAACCAGACTGCCCCAGCGGTCAAATACCATCAATTGGTAACTGCTTATCGTGTAGTTGGGATCTATGAATACCCCAAACTGATCATTGATGCCATCTCCATTGGGCGAAAATACGTTGGGCACAAAGAAGTTTTGTTCCAGGCATGGGAAAAAGCCAATATTAACACTATCTGTGCTAATACATACTCCATCATCCACAGTCAAACTGTAAGTGCCTGGTGCATCCACTTGTATACTGGAATTAATGGAGCCATCTTGCCATAAATAGGAACCCTGTGCACTTGTTGAGATAAAGTAAGTATCCTCTTGACAGACAGTTGTATCAGGACCCAAATTAAGATTTTGTGGTGCCTGGAAAGTGATGGCTACACTATCTCGGGTTGAACAATCGCCTAAAACTGCTTCCAGCCAATAGATACCTGTTTGGGCAACTGTTAAGTCATTGCCTGAGCTTCCGTCATTCCAATTGAATTGATCTGCGTCCATGATTATGGGCATGATGGTGAATTGTTCACCCTCACAAAATTGCATATCGCTGCCCAGGTCAACTATTGGACTCGGGGCGAAAGTTAGATTGACAGAGTCAGTATCTGTACATTGACCAATAGCAACGACTACCGAATACAGTCCACTTTGAGTAGCAGCAAAAATATTGTTGGAAGAACCATCTTGCCAACTGTATGTGGCATTGGCATTGGTTGCATCTAAAGAAATCACATCGCCATCACATACATTTTGATCTGGTCCTAATTCTACTGAAGGAACTGGTGTAAAGGTAACATCAAGACTTCTTGTATCAGTACAGCCATCCAGTGTACCTTCCACTTCTACCAGCTGCGATGTGGATACCGTTAAAGTAGTGCCCGGACTGGTTTGATTCCAAAGGTAAGATTGAGCATCTCCCTGAACTTCTAACATTATATTTTCACCCTCGCAAGCAGTAGATTCTCCTATGATCTGTAGTTGCGGCAATGGTTTAGTAGATACAATGATGGTATCAGAAGCTTCACATTGATCCAAGACGGAAACAAAGTAGGTGCCGTCTGTATTTACTTCAAAAGTTGCATTGGTACTTCCATCCTGCCAGGTGAATTGACCATTTACATTTGAAAGATCAAGAATAAAACTACTTTGCTCACATATAATGGTATCTGCACCCAAGTCAAATACGGGTTTTTGAACAATATTAATTACAGTTGATCCTACTACTGCACATCCATTGCTTTCAACAATAAAATCAATCTGCCCAGCTTGACTTACAGTAATAATACTATCCGTTGAACCTGTACTCCAACTGTAGTTAGCTGGAAAAGTTTGAGCAATGCTCAGGTCTATGGACAAGTCTTCACATACATCATAAGTAGGGAGAAGATCAACTGCAGGTTGAGGGTTGACCAATACATCGATGGAGTCTCTGGCAGTACAACCCAACAAACTTACTTCCAGCCAGGATAGTCCTGTTTGAGTAATGGTGAAGTTGGAATTGGTGCTTCCATCTTGCCACAGAAAGTCATCACCGGCCATAGTAAAATCCAACATTAAACTTTGGCCATCACAAAGACTGGTATCATTGCCCAGACTGAAAATTGGTAATGGCCTAACATTGACAAATAGACTGTCTTCGACCGTACAATTATTGAAAGTTACAGCTACTTCATAAAGTCCATCTTGGCTGGCCGTGAACGAAGATGCTGTGGTACCATCTTGCCACAAATAGCTTGCCATTGTAGCTTGAGTAACATCCAGGAAGGTAGTTTCGCCTTCGCAAATATCTTGATCTGGTCCTAGCTCCACTACAGGGATTTCTCTCACTTCCACCTCTATGGAATCTCTAGCTGTACAACCGTTTAAAGTGATATCCAGCCAGTAAATACCTGTTTGATTTATGGTAAAGCTGGAGTTAGTACTTCCATCTTGCCATTCAAAAGTATCACCAGTACCAGCCAGGTCCAACATCAAGTTTTCACCGTCACAGAAACTGGTATCATTACCTAACTCAAAAACCGGTAGTGGTTTAAAGTCTAAGAAAACACTATCTTCTACGGTACAATTATTAGCAGTTACGGCAACTTGGTATTGTCCGGATTGAGTGGCGGTCAACATGGACATAGTGGTGCCATCATTCCAAAGATAAGTGGCCATGTTGGCTTGAGTAGCATCTAGTGTAAAGTTTTCTCCTTCACAGAATTCTTGATCAGCACCTAGCTCTACAATAGGAATTCCTCTGACTTCTACTTCAATTGAGTCTCTGGCAGTACAACCATTTAAGGTTACATCCAGCCAGTAAATGCCTGATTGGGTAATAGTAAAATCAGAATTCATACTACCATCTTGCCATTGGAAACCATCTCCTGCACCAGCAAGATTCAACATTAGATTTTCTCCGTCACAAAAACTGGTATCATTGCCCAGATTAAATACGGGGAGTGGTATAACAGTCAGAATAATGCTATCTTCTACAATGCAAGCTCCACTGCTCACAGTCAAAGTATACGTTCCATTTTGGGTCAGTGTCCTCAACGGATCGACTGATCCATCTTCCCATAAATAGGTGGTGACTCCTGTTGTAGTACCATCAATGTCAAAACTGGTGCCTTCACAAATTTCTTGATCAGCTCCCAATTCTAAATTAGGCGGAGTCTGATAATCAACTACTATTGTATCGCTTTCCACACAACCCGAAAGCGTAATTTCAACAAAATAAGTACCTGCTTGTGTGACCTCAAAAGAAGCGCCATCAGAACCATCTTGCCATAAATAAGTGGCACCTGCTGGTTGTACTCCGGGAATTAAGGTATAGGTCTCTCCCTCACATAGAGTGGTGTCATTGCCCAAGTCTGCAGAAAAACTTTCGGCGGTAAATACTCTGATGGTATCTACGATTTCACAAGAATTGGCAAAGGTTACTCTGGCCCAGAAAGTTCCTTCATCCGGAACTACTATCTCAGCATCGGTACTGCCTGTAGACCATAGATAAGTTTCTCCCGGACTGGCACTGAATGCACTAATGGTCACCGGATTACCATTACAGAGCACCGCATCTTCACCAAGGAAACCCACTTCAGTGTCACTGAAGTGG
>JBCBCD010000405.1:0-6494 GCA_038530915.1 Bacteroidota bacterium | reverse complement strand
TGGTTGTTGGTTTAGCGGAATTTATTCCGCGACAAAACAAAAAACCAACAACCAACAACCAACAACCAACAACCAACAACCAAAATTAGTGTATGAAACTTTAAGAGTTGAAGTGATTTACAATCGCTTCAACTTCTTTTCATTTCTCCAAACAATTCCCCTTAATCGATTGTATCTTTGAAGCATGTTTTTTTCTAATCAAAGAATACAACTATGTCTTTCAAGATTTACACCAAGACAGGAGATGAAGGAACTACCGGTTTATTTGGCGGTAGACGTATCTCCAAGAGCCATTTACGCATTGATTCTTATGGTACAACAGATGAGCTCAATGCCTATATCGGTTTAGTGAGAGATAATGTTCAGGACAAAGTTGTAAGAGACAGGCTTAAATCAGTACAAGATCGTTTATTTACGATTGGAGCGATATTAGCTAGTGATCCTGAAAAAGAGTTGCCTGCTCCGGATTTACACGAGTCGGATATAGAAGTTTTAGAGCAAGCAATGGATGAAATGGACCAGGAATTACCAGCTTTGCGCAACTTTATTTTGCCGGGTGGACATACATTAGTATCTTTTTGTCATATTGCAAGAACAGTGTGTAGACGAGCTGAAAGATTGGTAGTGGCTTTAGCTGAAACGGAAAAGGTTCCAGCAGTAATTATGAAATACCTCAATCGATTATCAGATTACCTTTTCATACTGTCTCGTAAGTTGGCTAAGGACCTCAATGTGGATGAGGTGACCTGGCATGCAAGAAAATAGGTCATTGTTTACAGATTTTATATATGAATGGACTTAAAGCTATATTAGAAAAATTGCCGGGAGTGGTTCGCTACCTTCTGGTCTTAGGGGTAGTGGTATTCATTAGCTTTTTGTTTCCCAATAACTTAAAGTTTCTATACAATTTTGAAAAGGGGCGCTCATGGCAATATGAAGATCTTATGGCTCCTTTTGATTTTGCTATTTTGAAATCAGAAGATGAGATTAATATTGAACTTCAGCGAATTGAATCAGAATTAGCTCCATATTACGAGTGGAATGATCAATTGGTAAATCAGAAGAAAGCTTCTTTTCAAAAGTCATTTTCTGCTCACTTGGACGAAATTGCCGGAGATAATCAGTTTCCGGATGTAAAACGCAATCGTCAGGTTTATATAAATTATGGAGAAACCTTTCTTGATAACATTTATAAGCAAGGTATTATTGCATTGGCTCCTGAGCATACAGGTAAGGATAAGAACTTTGTAATTAATATTTTAAATGGTTCTTATACCCACCCGCAAACTTTGGAAACTTTATTGACTGTTGAAAATGCTGTATCCAAATTAGGAGACGAACTGCCTTACAGCAAATTGCGAGAACCAGAGTTTTTGCTTCCGATTTTAGAGCAATTGATTCAGCCTAACTTGACCTACGACTCCTTATTAACAAAACGCTTTGAAAATGATAAGCTACAAAACATTTCTAAAACCAGAGATAAGGTCAAACAAGGAGAAGTCATCATTAGGAATAATGAGTTGATCAATGATGAAGCCTATCAAAAACTTATTTCTCTCAAAGGACAATATGAAAAGCAACTGATGGACAGCAACCCCAGGCTGTATGTTTTTATCGGTTACTTTTTATTAACAAGCTTGATTATTGGTGTATTTATGGTGTATCTGAGAATAAATGCAAATGAAATTTATTCCAGTACAACCAATATGGTGTTCATTTTTCTTTGGGTTGCTCTATATGGATATATGGTCTACTTTGTGGAAAGTACTAGTTTTTTAGTCGCCTACATCATACCTTTCTGTATAGTCCCTATTGTAATAAAGACTTTCTTTAACGCCAGAGTTGCGTTATTTACTCACATAATTGTGGTGTTAATTGCCAGTTTCTTGTCGTCGCTGGATTATGAATTTACCTTTTTACAATTACTAGCAGGAATAGTAGTCTTACTGAGCAATGTCAATACACATGACTGGACCAGGTTCTTCTATTCGATGGTCTTTATCTTCTTCACTTATGCCATTGCATTTATGGGCTTATCCTTAATAGCTGTTGGAGATATTTTATCCATAAACTGGCGTGTTTTTTCTTGGATATTTTTGAATGTGTTCCTGACATTACTAGCTTATCCATTAATTCCTTTACTGGAACGATTATTTGGATTTACTTCTTCAATTTCACTGATCGAATTATCAGATATGAATCGACCATTGCTTAAAACTTTGGTCAACAAAGCTCCTGGAACTTTACAACATTCTTTACAGGTTGCAAACTTATCCGAGGCAGCAGCCAGAGAAATTGGAGCTGATCATTTGTTGGTAAAAGTAGGGGCATTGTATCATGATATTGGAAAGACCAAAGATCCTTTGTTTTATATCGAAAACCAAAGCGGCAACAGCCCACATGATGAATTGAATGATTTAGAAAGTGCCAAAATGATTATTGCACATGTAACAGAAGGAGTGAAAATGGCAAAAAAGGCTCGCTTGCCTAAAGTGTTGATAGATTTTATTAAAACACATCATGGAACCACTCGTGTAGAATATTTCTACAGGAACTTTCAGAATGAACATCCTGATATGGAAATCGATGAAGCAGATTTTCGTTATCCGGGCCCTAAACCTCGTTCTAAAGAAGAAACCATACTAATGTTGGCAGATTCGATTGAAGCTGCTTGCAAAAGTTTGAAGAATCCTACTAAGGACGATATTGATAATCTCATCGATAAGATCATTGACGGGAAAATGAAACAAGGACAATTTGCTGATTCAGATCTAAGTGTCAAAGAATTGAATCAATGCCGTGCTGTATTCCAATCTATGATAAAATCCATACATCATGTAAGGATTGAGTATCCGGATGATAAAAAGACAGAGTCAGAAGAAGTAAAATAAGAAGGAAAAAGAAAAATGATTCGCCTAGGCGAATCATTTTTCTTTTTCCTTCTTGTCCTTATTCTCATAAGGACAATGCCTACAACCATTACTACAACAAAAGCCTCTATTCTTTAAGTAATGTGCGGTAAAAACATATTTGCCATCTTCGATATAATAGTCAACACCTTCTACAAATACAGTTTGAGGAGTAGAAGTATTTGTTTTTCGTTTTCTCATAAAGTAAGTGTATGTATCAGCGACAAAAAAAACTAAAAGCTTTGCTTTTAGTTTTTTTTGTCGCTGACAATTCCTATTGTTATAATTGTTTACTTCGCCAATTGCAAAGTAGGTACGTTTCTTCTCACTAGTTCGAAGGAACCAAATAATAATGCCGTGAAGAAAAGATCACCGATCAAGGTGTTCCAGAAGAAAGGAATACCCAATGTATAAGCGGTCATTAATCCTTCAAATGTTTTAGGAAGCGTTACGCTAGACATCCAAACACCAAAATTGGTGATTAAGAAAAATAAAGTGGATGCTGACAAACTAGCTCCCAACAATCTTGGCAGGTTTACTTTCTTAAGAAAAACAAAACCAATTATTACGATTAAAGCAAAACTTGCATAAACCCATATACTTCCAAACCAAGAGAATCCATTGTAAAACTCTGGATACAATTGTCTATAAAGCATATTATTTAACAGCAAATCGCTGATCCACATTGCTAGAAAAGGAATTACAAACGCTAATGATTTTCTATGAAAATAAGCTGCACCAAAAAGTGCCATAGCACCTACCGGTGTAAAGTTAGGCGGGTGGGGCAATAATCTGGATAGTGCAATCAATAATACTAAAGCGCTTAAAACCCCTGTACGGATTTTTAACTTTTGACTCATATTTGTTCTTTGATCATTTGTATGCAAAATTATGTTTTTTGAGATGAAAATGCTAATAATCTGTCCAACTTACTGTATTTTGTCCGATCTAAACTAACAATTCTTTCACTAGCTGTTGATAACTGCTTAGTAGAATTGATAAATTAGCGTTTAGAGGTTTAGACCATCCTACTTCGCTTTAAATTACTTTAGCCTCATTTCCAAGAAAACAATTACTACAAAATTGCAATATAACTTTAGATAAACACAATAAATTATCGTGCTCTATGAATACTAGAATTGTTCTATTGTCCGTCATGTTTATGATGGCA
This sequence comes from Bacteroidota bacterium, assembly GCA_038530915.1. Classification (GTDB taxonomy): domain Bacteria; phylum Bacteroidota; class Bacteroidia; order Chitinophagales; family Saprospiraceae; genus JANQPA01. The sequence goes on along the minus strand of JBCBCD010000405.1, from coordinate 2,414 downwards.
ACATTACTTTCTGCTCAACCGGATAGATGGCAACAACGCATCCATTATCAAATGGACATTGACTTTGATGTTACCAATCATCAATTTCAAGGGACTCAAAAAGTCACCTACTTTAATAACTCACCGGATCAGTTGGATAAAGTTTTTTATCACCTTTACCTAAATGCTTTTCAGCCAGGTAGTATGATGGACGTTAGATCCAGAAATATATCTGACCCAGATAGAAGAGTGGGAAGTAGAATCAGCAAATTGGATGACTCTCAAATTGGTTATCAGAAAATTAGTTCTCTAAAACAAAATGGTAAGGATGTTGAATATGAAGTAGTAGGCACCATTTTAGAGGTTACTTTAAATGAACCAATAAAACCAAATAGCAGTGTCGTTTTTGAAATGGAGTTTGAGGCTCAGGTACCTATTCAAATCAGAAGAAACGGTAGAAATAGTGCCGAGGGCATTGACTATTCTATGGCTCAGTGGTACCCTAAGATGTGTGAATACGATTACCAGGGTTGGCATGCTAATCCTTATATAGGACGTGAGTTCTATGGCGTTTGGGGAGATTTTGAAGTAAATATTTCTATTGATTCAAGCTATACTTTGGCTTTTACCGGATATTTACAAAATACTGAAGAGATTGGACATGGATATGAAGAGGAAGGCATGGAGGTAAAGCGACCCGAAGGAGATAAGTTGACCTGGAAAATCAAAGCTTACTCGGTTCATGATTTTCTATGGGCAGCTGATTCTGAATATACGCACATCAAAAAGAAGCGCAAAGATGGCAATGTATTGCACTTCTTCTATGTGGAAAACGAGAGGACTGCTGATACATGGACCTTACTGCCTGATATTATGGACAGTGCATTTGACTTTATTGAAGAACATTATGGCGAATATCCATATAAAAAATACTCTTTTATCATGGGAGGTGATGGAGGAATGGAATATCCAATGGGTACTTTGATCACCGGTAATAGAGGTCTTGGAAGTCTTGTGGGTGTTTCTATCCACGAATTGATGCACACCTGGTACCAAATGTTGATGGGGACAAATGAAAGTTTATATGCATGGATGGACGAAGGCTTTACTACTTATGCTTCAGCAGAAACAATGAACTATTTGCGCAAAGAAGGGAAACTGAATGGTGAAGTGGTCGATGATCCTCAACTTTCGGCTGTAAAAGGATTTGCTCGATTTGCTAAAACAGGCTTAGAAGAATCACTAACTACACACTCTGACCACTTTGTGACCAATAGAGCTTATGGAACAGGATCATACACCAAGGGGAGAGTATTTTTGGCCCAATTGGAATATATAATTGGTGAGGAAAATGTAGATAAGGGTTTATTGCGTTATTATGACCTTTGGAAATTCAAGCATCCCAATGTGAATGATTTTGTAAGAGTAATGGAAAAAACATCTGGCTTGGAATTGGATTGGTATAAAGAATATATGGTTCATACGACTCATCTGATCGATTATAGCGTTGAAGATATCAAGGAGGGAGAAGATGGGAAAGGAGAAGTAACTTTAGGAAAAATTGGTTATTTCCCAATGCCACTAGATGTAAAAGTAACCTACAAAGATGGATCTTCAGAAATGTACAATATTCCTCTTCGACTTATGAGAGGCAACAAGCCTTTGGCTGATGGAATGAAACTGGCAGAGGATTGGCCTTGGACGAATCCTACCTATAACTTCTCTTTATCAAAGGCTGCTAGTGAGGTATTATCAGTAGAAATTGATCCTAATGGAGGTATGGCAGATGTAGATCTGAGCAACAATATAAAGAGCATTAAACCATAAAAGACGGTCATTATTTATCCGTCAGTAACTAATTGAGCATCTGTTTGAATAGAATAGATGCTCAAATTTTTAGTCAATATTTTACTCAGTTAAAATTTTCTTTCAATGTTTGTAAAAAGTATAAACAAGATTACTTCATTTACAGCTGGTGATGAAACCATCATCAAAGAGGTATTCCATCCCAAAAATGACCAAATAGAGTCGTCTTATAGCCTGGCTCATGCTAGTTTAGATGTTGGTGCATCCTCTCTGCCCCACATACTTAAAAAGAGCAGTGAAATGTATGTGATCGTAAAGGGAAATGGTTTAGTAAGGGTAGGAGAGGAAGAGAGAGCAGTTGAAGTTGGAGATGTTGTATTGATTCCAGCTGGTATTAATCAATGGATAGAAAATACAGGGACGGAGATGCTGGAGTTTTATTGCATTGTGAGTCCGCCATGGTCTGAAGATGATGAATTAGTGGAAGGAAGTTACTAAAAGTCTAATGTCTTTTGTCTCTGGCCTTTTATCCCATTGACAGACAAAAGACCAGAGACCAAAGACAATGCTCTTGTAGTTTTACCTAAAATTACCAATTGACTATGCAAGAATTTCTACTACATTTGTGG
>JBCBCD010000404.1:0-6494 GCA_038530915.1 Bacteroidota bacterium | reverse complement strand
ATAAGCCTGAAGATGAGTCTTCTATCAGTGGCAATCAAGTATATGTTCTCCATAAAGATCGGCAAGGTATCATCTGGGCAGGGACCAATTACCACGGATTGAATTCAATTGACCCAAAAACCTTGAAAGTCACTCGTTATTGTTACCAAAATAAAGAAGGTTGTTTGCAACATAAAAGTGTTAAAAGCATTGAAGAAGACTATTTGGGTAACATATGGGTAGGGACTACTTCTGGGCTCCATATGTTGGATAGGGCTAAGCAACAATTTTATTTTTTTGGCACATCGAGCGATCAAACCCATCAAGGATTGCTTAGTCCTATGGTGCTAAGTATTTTTGAAGATAGTCAAAAAAGGTTATGGGTGGGGACGACAGCTGGGTTGGCTCAGTTTAACAGATACAACAGCACTTTCAATAATATCTCCATTCCAACTATGAAAAGTGCCGTCATCAAGGCGATTACAGAGGACGAAAGTGGAAATTTATGGATGAGTACAAATAATGGGCTCTACAAATATGCTGTAGCAGATAGTAGCTTTCAACATTTCACTGAAAAAGATGGGTTACAAGGTTATCAGTTTAATACGAATGCAATTTTTCAATCAAAAGATGGGCGATTGTTCTTTGGTGGGGTCAATGGCTTTAACTATTTCTATCCACCTAGTATAAAGTTAACCCCCAAACCTATTAAGGTACATATAACTGATTTTTGGCTTTTCAATCAGCAAATCAAGCCAACTGAATCCGGTGAGATAGTGCCTTATTCTTTTTTATTTGGTCCTGTTTTAAATCTAAATCATCGGCAAAACACTTTTTCGTTTGAATTTGTCGCCCTTAATTATTCTGATGATCAGCTTAAATATTCTTACCAAATAGACGGCCTTCAAAATGAATGGATTGAAACGGGAACAGACAGAAAAGTATCCTTAACCGGGCTTCCTCCCGGAGACTATACATTTCGAGTGAGAGCAAAAGGACGCAATGGAGAATGGCAATATGCCTCTAATGACCTTAAAATTCATATTGCTCAATCTTTTTGGAAAACCCCCTTAGCTATTACCGGATATGTCTTACTTGTTTTGATCATTTTTGGAACCATCTTTTGGATCATTTTACACGTTACTCATTTGCGTCAACGAATAAAAATTGACAAGATCAACCAAGAAAATCAGGAAATCCTAAACAACAATAAACTTAGATTCTTTACCAACATATCCCATGATTTTCGAACCCCCTTAACACTAATGGCTGGGCCTATCGAAGCTTTGTCTTCCATAAAAGATCCTAAAATAAAGACAGAGGTTGGAAAGCTCAAACATCAGGTAGATCGACTCATGAATCTAATTGATCAACTGCTTAGCTTCAGAAAACTTGAAACCAACCACTTAAAGCTATCTGCGAGGAAAGGAAATTTATCCGAGTTCTTGAGTGATCAAATAAAGATGTTTGATTCTTATGCCAAACAAAAGGACATCTGTTTAAGCTTTTCCTCTTCTGATTCTGAAATAGAGGCTTGGTTTGATCATGAATTGCTCGACCGCATTATTTTAAATTTACTGACTAATGCATTTAAGTATACTCCAGAAAACGGTCAAATTACAATCGGACTTTCAACATCAATGGCTACGACAGCTTTTCCTTTTGGCTGTGCCATTATAGAGGTAAAAGATACGGGCATAGGTATTGCCCCTGAGGATATTAAAAAAGTATTTAATCGTTACTACCAAGTAGAAACAGATCACGAAGCGGGTGGTGGAACAGGCCTGGGTCTTTCATTAGTTAGGGAATTAGTGGAGCTTCATGGGGGTGAAGTTGACCTAAAAAGTCAATTGGGTATGGGTAGCACTTTTTTTGTAAAACTCCCATTAGGCGATAAACACATAAATCATCAGGAAGTAAAGGGGGCTATTTCTAATCAAATGTTAGAGTTTAAAAATGGTCTAACGAATGCTCCAGAAACCAATGATAAGAACCTCATCCTCTCCAATGATTCGCCAACCGCACATAAAGTCTTAATTATTGAAGATAATGAAGAAGTAAAACAATATATAGCTGAAATTTTATCCAAAACCTATCAAGTAGAAACTGCCTCCAATGGCAAAGAAGGCCTGGAAAAAGTATTAGTAAGTTTTCCTGATCTTGTTATGAGTGATGTAATGATGCCGGAGATGAATGGCATTGACTTCTGTCGTAAGCTGCGCCAAGATATACGTATTTCACACATTCCTATTATTCTTTTAACGGCAAGAGTTTCTGTAGAATACCAGATTGAAGCTTTTGAAATAGGGGCAGATGATTATCTGAGTAAACCCTTCAATCCACAAATTCTAAAAGCAAGGGTTAAGAATTTGATTGAAAGTAGAATTCAGCTTCGAGAACATTTTGATTTGGACCTCCCTCGTGTGTCTCAAAAAATTCTTTCCCGACAACAGGAAAATGCCTTTCTGGAAAATTTAACTCAATTACTAGAAGATCATTTAGACGACAAAACACTCAATGTCGAATGGCTTGGTCAAGAACTTGGAATGAGTAGGACCAATCTCTTTCTTAAACTTAAAGCACTGACCAACTTAGCACCTAGTGAATTTATAAGAAATTATAAACTCAAAAGAGGGGCAAAAATGCTATTGGAAAGCAATTATACGGTTTCTGAAATTTCCTATAAGGTAGGTTTTAATTCTCCTTCCCACTTTTCTACTTCTTTTAAAAGGCACTTTGGAGAATCGCCCTCAGAATATGTTTCAAAGATTAGAGAGAAGTAGTGCCATTTAAACCCAAACACTCTTTCTCATTCTTTACTAATTTCATCTCACCCAACTACCATAACTATTTCCTACCACACCCTACACAAAAAACACATCACCCTCATAATCAAAATCTTACCCTCCTCCCATGCAACAATAAGTAATCTTCTGAAACAATAAGTAAGGCTCCCAAAAACGATAGTTCACACTTTTAAAACAATAAGGAAAGCACACCCCACCAATCTCCTGCAACTTTGAAACGTGAAGAATGACTTGTGTTTTGAGTTCTGTGTACAGTGTAAAAACGAGCAATTAACAAGAATAAAAAACAACAACCGACAGAAACACACAACACACAACACACAACACACAACTTCACACAAATCAACCCAAAATTGAATTGTAAAACAAAAGTTTTCAATGGTGCTCCTATTGAAATGGAGAAGTATTGAAACGATCCAAACACAAACACATGAAAAAGTTATTGTTACTACTAGAAATTGTTGTTCTTTTATTATTCCTTTCTTTTACTCTTGCTGCACAAAATGACGGAGAGGATATGGATGACAGAGGCAATATTAGATTCTTACTCCCAAACGGCCAACGCACAAGACTTACAATTCCTACTGATGTTACTGAAGATTTTATTTTCTTCAAACTGGTCGGAGCAGATGGAGGTAGAGTGGATCCGAGTGGATCATGTGATATGGTACCAGGCGGTAATGGAGCTGTAATAGAAATGTCCATCCGTATTGGAAATGGCCCGGGAGAGATCCCTCCGGGTACAAGCTTACTATTTATTCCCGGAAAAACACCTGATATTACAAATACACTTTTAGCAGCATCACATAGTCACACCGCAGGTAGTGGCGGTGGAGGTACCGGGCTTTTGTTAATTGAAGGAGACAATTATACCCCTTTGGCCATTGCCGGTGGTGGTGGTGGTGCCTATTCCGGAAGAAATACTTTTAATGTTTGTAGACGCGATCCCGGAAATAATGCCCAAACCGGTACCAGTGGAGGCAAAGGAGATGGAAACGGCCCCGGCACAGCGGGTAAAAATGGCAACGGATCCAATTCAGGTGCAAGTTTCAGTTATGGAGGTGGTGGATATTTTACCAGTGCGACCACTGAATCTGGAAATACAACTATTTATTCAGGAATAAGTGGTAACCCTAACGACAATCTTGTCAATGAAAAAGATGGAGGATTTGGTTGTGGTGGTGGTGGTGCTACAGATGCATCAGGGGACGGCAGAGGTGGCGGTGGCGGTGGCTACTCCGGTGGTGCCGGTGGTGGTTATAGAGGCAGCGGTGGCGGTGGCGGTAGTTACGTCAACTCCAGTTATGCTCGCGGAGCGTCCATCACTGTACCTTCTAACAGAACTACCACCAATGACGAGGGGTATATTGCATATCGCTTTTATTCCGTATGTGAAGTTGAAATTACTAATGTCAGAGAAAGTACACCTTATGCTTGTCTTAATACCGGAAATGAAGGAGCTGTTGATAAGGTTGGCGCTACCCTTTTGGTTGATTACAGCGGTAATGAGGCTTGTAACAATTTATCGTTTATCCTAACGAAACTAGGCGGTATTCCGAATAATCAATTGAGCAATGATGGTATCTTTAGAAATGTGTTTCCGGGACTTTATCAGGTTGCTATTGCCAGAGGAGAAGAAATCTTAGCGGCAGAATTTTATCAAGTATTAGAAGAAGACCCTGTCGAGACCGAAGCCAAGTGTGCAGATATAGAGGTAGAATTGGGTGGTGAAACACAAGGGGTGCTCACAGCTGAAGCATTTGATTTCGGTTCCACAGGAAAATGTGGCATAGCATCACTAGGCCTGCTCTTACCGTTCAATCTGGGTGCTGATCCACTTCCTTCTATTACATTTGACTGTAATGATTTGGGAAACAATACCATAACACTTAAGGTAACTGACAACAGAGGCATTTCTGATCAATGTACTGCTACCGTTACCGTCATAGACAACACCCAACCTATTTGGAATGGAGCTGAGGAAAATGTAAAGGCTTTTCTTTATTTGGATGAAAATGGCAATGCCACATTGACCAGGGACGACCTTCAACTCGACAACTACTCAGATTGTGCTCCTGTGAATAGGTTGAGTGTAACGATTCTTCAGCCCCAAAATGGAATTGTATTCATAAACCCAAGGGTAGATTATTCTTGCAGCGATATAGGTTACAATCCTAGTGACTTGCAAATTACTGTTACTGATCCTTCAGGTAACCGAGACACCCGTTTGGTAGATGTGTATGTATTCTCAGAGCCCATTACCAGGGAAGTAGTCCTTGAGCTTGGTCCCTTTGGTACCGTTCAAGGACCTACCGTTGAAGATTTCTTTGAAACTGAAAATGTCAATTGTGATCCTGCTTTTTTGATCAGCTCATACCAGCTGCCTGCTGAATTCGTCCAGTATTCGTATGACTGTGAACAATTAGGAAGCTTAAATGATCAACTCTCTCCCATTACCTCAATGGGTCCGTTTCAGAGAGAGCTCCCTTTACTAGATGTACGATTAAGTATTGTGGATAGGCTCCCACCTGTTATGTCTTGCAAAAATATAAGCATACAATTGGATGACTCGGGTTCTGCAAGCATCACTCCTACAGATATCGATGGAGGTACTACTGACAATTGTTTCAATGTCTCTTTAGAAATATCAAAATCGACTTTTGATTGTGGTGACGTAGGTGTCAATATGGTCACCTTGTTTGCTACAGATGACTCTGATAATACCGCCAGCTGTAATGCAAGAGTCACCCTTTCGGATAATGGATTGCTTTCTGATTCTGATAATGACGGTACTCTAAATTGTTATGATCTATGTCCCAATGACCCCAATAAAATCGAGCCTGGAGATTGTGGTTGTGGCAATCTGGATATCGAGCTTCAAGCGATCTGTTTTGATCGCCTCGTATACGATCTCAATGAAGATCTGAACAAACAGATTTTGCCTGAAGACCTCGACAAGGAGTCTATCTTGTTCTGCAACAATGATCCTTCTGAGTTTGCTTACGAACTAGATAAAAATATTATCGTGAATTGTGATAACATCGGTATTCAGCCGGTCACCTTGGTAATATTAGATAATATCGGCAATAGAAGTAGTTGTGAGACTATAATTGAAATCAGAGAAAACACTCCACCTGAAATCAGTTGTATGAATTTCAGTGTAGAATTAAGTGCTGAAGGTACAGCTACAATTGAAGCAGCTAATGTAATAAGCGAATTGGTAGATGAATGTGGAGGAGTAACCATCGAACTGGAGCAGTCTACATTTGACTGTAGTGAGATAGGGGTTAATAGCATTACAGTCACCGCAACGGACAATAGTGACAACTCCAGTGAATGTACTGCTAATGTTACCGTAGTAGACAATACTGAACCTATCTGGAATGGTCCTCAAGAAAAAATTCAGGCTTTCATTTATTTGGATGAAAATGGCAATGCCACACTGACTAAGAACGACCTTCAAATCGACAACTACTCAGATTGTGCCTCAACAAATCAGCTAAGTGTTGTCATATATAATCCAAGAATAAGAGTACCAGGCTTTACGACAAGTGTAAATTATTCTTGTGATGATGTAGGTTACAATCCTGATAACTTGTCGGTTTTTGTAACAGACCCATATAGTAACGTGGACCAACGAGTGATAGATGTTTATGTATTTCCTGAAGTCATTACTCGTGATGTAGTCCTTGAACTTGGCCCGACTGG
>JBCBCD010000403.1:0-6501 GCA_038530915.1 Bacteroidota bacterium | reverse complement strand
ATTGCCATTTCGTCTACAAAGCTTTCTATAGCAAATGCATTCGCCAATAAACCCAGGCTTCTCCACCAACTGGTTGCAAAAGGTAGATCAACGTGCCATGCTGTTGTTCTAATATTTGGAATGCCTTTGTATTGAATATTTCCACCTCGAATAGCCCCAGCATCTGCCCCCAAAACGGTGTTCATAACAGCAGGAAAAATAGGTGAACCATAGGCTACATCTCCCGAACAAAAGCTATGCTCAATAGCTTCAATTTTTCCATCAGTACTTAATTTGCCTCTCATGATATGATGTGTAGGAGGGCGGAATGTATCTTTCTGAAACTCTTGCTGTCTATCAAAAAAACTTTTTACCGGACGGCCCACTGCCTTAGCCATAACGGCCGTTTCAATAGCATTGGGCGTATGTAATCTTCGACCGAATCCACCACCCAGATATTGTGGTACAATGTTTATATCATCGACTTTCAATCCTAAACGCTTAGCCACTTCATTTCTGGTTACTCTTGGTACCTGTGTTGATAACCAGACGGTTGCTTTCCCATCTTTCACCGAGGCAGTTGAACCATTGGGTTCGATTTGAGCATGTGCACCAATGGGAGAAATGAACTCCATACTCATCAAAGTACCATCTTCTTCAGCCTTATTCAGTATACTCTTGGCGCTTCCTGCCTTTTGTATAACAGTTGCTTCGCCATTTCCCACCTGACAAATGGCTCTTACATCTGCCAAATTCCAATTTTGTTGGATTTCCCATTCAGGTTTTAAAGCTTTTCTTGCTTGTTCGGCCTGAATATGAGATTCTGCTACAACCCCTATAAAGTCATCTTCTTTGATCACCTGAACGACCCCTGGCATTTTTTCTGCTTCACTAGTATTGCAGCTTTTTAGAATAGCATCTATTCTATTAGGTCTTAAAACAGAGGCATATAACATATCATCCACTTCTACATCCATTCCAAACATAGGTGTTCCAACTACCTTATCATACAGGTCTACACGTGCAATAGGTTTTCCTATGTATTTAAAATCTTTAGGATCTTTTAATGGCGGAGTATCAGGGAATTTCCATTCCGTAACATCTTTGACAATTTCACCATATGTCAAGGACTTTCCTCCACCAGATACCACTCCATCTTCAATGGATACATCAGAGGTTCCCAGTTTTTCTACTGCTTTCCCCCTGATCATTTCTCTCATGGTAGCTGCCATCTCTCTTAGTGGATTCCAAAGTCCGGCTACGGTAAGGCTTCCTCCAGTGCTCACACCATCTATATTCCCCCTTTGAGTATCAGCATGGATTACTTTGATTCTTTCCATGGTGACTTCCAATTCTTCTGCGACCAATTGAGCCAAAGAAGTAAAAGACCCCTGTCCCATTTCTACTTTAGCAGAGTGTAAAATGACTTCATTTTCAGGTGTAATTTGAATCCAAATATTAGGAGTGGTATCACCATTAAACGGTAGGATGGTATTTTCCGCCAAATCATACAAAGATCTTCTCCAACCATGGCGTGAGAAATAAACCCCACCAACTATTAGGCCAATACCAATTCCGGAATACTGAAGAAACCTTCTCCTTCTCATTCCTTTCTTTTTTGTTTTTTCTTGTGACATTCTAATAAGCTTTTAAAGAGTTGGTGTTTTTGATTTCAGCAGCACGATGAATGGCTTTTCGCATGCGGTAGTAGGTTCCACATCTACAAACATTCACAATATTGCGGTCTATGTCCTCATCTGTAGGATTCGGTATTTTCTCTAACATTGCTGCTGTAGCCATCATGAAGCCCGGTTGACAATAACCACATTGAGGAACTATTTCTTCTATCCAGGCCTGTTGTACCGGATGTAAGTCATCCCCCTCAGCTAGCCCTTCAATGGTCACAATATTTTTACCTTCAGCAAACTTCACCGGATAAGAACAGGAACGAATAGCCTCGCCATCGATGTGCAAAGTACAGGCTCCACAAGCTGCTTTGCCGCATCCAAATTTTGTGCCTTTTAGATTGAGTACATCTCTTACCACCCATAATAAAGGTGTTTGGCCATCTACATCGACCGTTTGAGCAGTACCATTTATTTGAAGTGTTATTTTCATTTTTTCTTGTTTTCATTTTAATCTTAAATAAACCGTTTAAGACACAATTCATCGCGCCGTTGGCGCGATGAATTGTGTCTTACTATCATAAGTTGCTATTCCTCTGGAATGACAGCTCCTGCTTCTGCCCATTCCTTTACCGCTTTAATGTATTCTTCTTTTGAAACCGGTGGCTTTTCTCTTGGATTGCCTTCCGCATCTATACCTGGTTCCCAAGCCCAAAGTACCAGCTCATGTTCTGTAAGGTGTTCTACTATTTCTTCTAGTGAGCGGTCGCCATTATTTTCTCTGTTTAGCATAGACTTGGCAATTTCAACTCTACTTAATCCTTCCCAAGCCATACTTACAGGTGCTAGACTCCATTCAGGAGCTCCGGGTACACCTGAATAATTGTTGTTTTCACTTTGATGGCAAGTTTGGCATTTCAAGGCAACGACCCCATGATTATCAGGGCCACGCATCACTCCAAAATTATGAATGTGGCTATCTTCGCCCTGACGAGGACGGTCTCCAGCAGGATGACAGTTGACACAACGTTTGTGGGTTAATACAGCCATCATTTTATCAAAAGGCTCATTATCTACTTCCACTTCAACAGTTGGGGGATGCGAAAAAGACTCCTCACTGTGAGTCAATTCAAAAGCATTGGCCAACGCCAAACTCATGGAGGTAAAGCCTATTGCTATCAATAGGGCTTTTAAGTTCTTTGGCTTCATATGCAGATTAATTATTGTGAATTACTTATGTATTTGAATCTATTCTTCTTTGGTTTTTGTGCCGAAAATCCGTCATCGTCATTCCAAACTCTTTTTTGAAAGACCTGCTAAAGTGGGATAAACTTTCAAAGCCCAACTCCATATAGAAATCCACAGGTCGTCTATTTGTATTCAACAACAATTCCTGAGCTTTTAACAATCGACGTTTCAGAATCCACTTGTGAGGTGATTCATTGTAGATGGCCTTAAAATCTCTTGTAAAGGTTGATAAGCTTCTTCCCAGTAGCTTGGCATATTGTTCCAAAGGTATGTTGTAGACAAAATTGGTTTCCATGAGAGTTTGTAACTCCAGTTGTCTGTCTTCCAGGTTTTGGGTAAAATAGAGCTCACACTCAGGATGAAACTTCAGGATTCCCAAAAGGGCTTCTAAGGTTTTTAATTCTACCAATTGCTTATCCAACTCTTGCTCATCTTCTATATAGTTAGCGATGCTATCAAAAAAACCGGTTAATATAGGATTAGGTGAGAGAACAAAGGCAGCAGGAATAGATGATGGCTTATCCTTTTCTTTTAAGTTAAGCTGATCCTTTACCTTTTTAATAAATTGATCGTGTAATGCAAAGCCATAAGTTAAAGCTGAATGTTCTGCTTTTTCAAATGTTTTCCAAATGATCCCAAAGGTGTTTTTATTGGCCAAAAGAAAACTCCCTTTTTCTATGAGCATTGTCTCGCCTTCCACCTCCAAATGAATGGCCCCTCTCTTAGGATACATCAATATGATGGAAGGACAATAAAAGGAATGCTTCTCAAGCGCATATCCTTCAATTGAGATCATGATATCCAGATCATTACTGTTGATGTATTTTACCTGGTTTTGCATTTGCAAGACTTAATTGGCTTTCAATTCAAAAGTAAAAATACCAAAAAGAACAACAACCGACTTGCTTGTTTCCGTCAAATCACTTGACTAAAAAGGTCAAGTTTAGTTTATGAGTTTATAAGTTGATTAGGTTAGAAGGATGTTTTCTTATTTCGTACATCTTATTGTTTTTTAACTTGTCTTTTTTCAAAAGGGTCGGTTTATGGAATATCACATCAATATTTATAATTTATTGATCTGCTTTGCAATGGTTCAGGGCTTCATATTTGGAGGAATATTGCTTTGGGGGAGCAAGTTCAATCAGGCGAATAAGTATTTGGGCTTAACGGTTATCTTCTTATCGCTTTATTTGTTTTGGGTATTAAAGTATGATTTTGGGGTTCAAAAGCAGATTCCTCACTTACAATTTTTGCCGGTCTTGTACCTTTGGGGCATAGGGCCTGCATTTTATGCTTATATCAAATTCTCTTTTGGACAGCTTATTCCAAAAAAAGAGTTGAGATTGCATTTTCTTCCTTTATTACTAGAAATTCTTTTTTTTAATGGCTGTACCGTATTAGGTTATGCAAATGGATTTCAGATAGAAAATTTTAATAAGATAGAATATTTCATCATCGACAATTTGTTTTCTATCGAGCATATTATTGGCTTGATTTCGATAGCTATTTATTTAGTTAAATGTTTTCAGTTTTTATCTCAAATGGAAATCAAGCATTCACATAAAAGATTGTATTACATCTTATTTAGCTTCAGTTTATTATGGGTAATATGGCTTCCTTACACACTTTATGACAGTTGGTACTTTAGCTTTAATTTCCCTCCTTCTGATTTTTATTCATTCTATATTTTATTTTCTGCACTAACCTACAGCATAGGATTTTGGGGTTTTAAAATGAAAAACAGTACTAACTTAGATAATAAAGTGTCAAAGCTTTCTAAAGAAAAAACAGCTCCGCTCATCTCTCCACAGATGTATGAACAAGCCAAAACCATCATCTCTTATATGGATAAAAAACAATGCTACCTCGACCCTGAATTGACTTTAAGAGATTTTGCACAAGACCTGGGGCTGCACCCCAATAGAGTTTCTACGATTGTCAATCAAGTCTTAGAGAAACCTTTTAGAGATTTTTTAAATACTTACCGCATAGAGCTCTTCAAATCAAAAATTGCAGAAGAAGGCAGCAACAACAAAACACTACTAGGCTTGGCATATGAGTCGGGTTTTAACTCCAAAGCGACTTTCAATCGAGCATTCAAAAAGCAAGAAGGGGTTTCTCCTAACGAATATGTAGAAAAAATCGGTCTAGGAAGGACTCAAAATGCATAGTGAGTCGACAAAATAAGCCTATACACTCATTTTAGCAGTCGAAAAAATCAAATATCCGATTGTTATGATGAAAAAAACAGGCTTACTATTTTACTTATTGTGTTGTTCCATTTTGGTGGCCTTTTGTCAAGCTCCACCACAACCACAATTATCGAATTTCAAAAATAAGGTTGAAACGTATACCGATGCTTTTGTGAATGCCAACCTATTCTCAGGTAGTATCTTAGTGGCTCACAAAAACAAAATTCTTTTTGAAAAGGGTTATGGCTGGGCCAGTCGTAGATTTCAAATCCCCAATGGTCCGGAAATTAAATACCGAACCGGCTCAGTAACTAAAAGCTTAACAGCTATCTGTCTATTACAATTGGTAGAAAAAGGCAAACTTTCATTAGAAGATCCGCTCACCAAGTTTATTCCCGATTATCAGTATGGCGAAAAAATCAAGATCAAACACCTGCTCTCTCATACCAGCGGAATCAAACGGGACATTAAATTTCCAGAAGTAAAAACATATCCATTGGAAGAATTAGTAGAAATGTCTAGAGTTGACTCACTAATGTATGAACCTAGTTCTAAAATGTCCTATTCAAATTGCGGATATGTACTCCTGGAACACATCCTTGAAAAAGTGACAGGAGAAAAGTATGAAACTTACTTACAGAAAAATGTTCTTCAGCCCATGCAATTAGGCGATATGGGAATAGAACATCCTGCCTTTCCTCCTGCAAATTTTGCAGATGGTTTTGTAGTAGGTGTTAATAATGAAGGCAATCTAGCTATTGGCGAAGCTCCTGATAACCGGGATAATTATTCGCTTGCAGTTGGCAGTTTATATGCCACTTCTCCTGCCTTATGGAAATTTTGTCGTCAGATTGGTAAAAGTGATGTTTTGAGTCCTGAAACATGGAACAAGGCATTAACCCCTTTCGATGCACCATCCAGAAGCTATAAATGGGGTTATGGCTTCAACATTTACGAGAGCAACAGCTTAAGAGTCATCAACCACAATGGTAGAACGACAGGTTTTCGAGGAGGTTATTTCTACTATCCGGATTGGGATTTATGCATTATTATTTTGGGTAACAATAGCAATGCAGATAGAGGTCCAATAGTTGATGCTTATGAAAAAATGCTTTCTGGAAAAGAATTTTATCAGCCAGAGCTCGTTTCACCTATCAAACTTGATAAAAAAGAATTGACTAAGTACATCGGCGAGTATAAGACCCAACAATTTTCTTTTAAAGTCATCCAAAAAAGAGAGAGTTTATTTGTTGTATCCCATGGTGATCCACCAACTCGACTTACTCCTTTTGCTAAAGATTCCTTTTATGCAGATTTCTTTGATTTGAAGCTACTCTTCAAAAGAGAAAATGGTAAAATAACGGCTTGTGAGTGGACTTATTTGGGAAAGCCTACTGAAGGAAAGAAGTTGTAGTTTTGTTTGCTTTAAAAAGGCAATGAAACGCTATGCGTTTCAT
>JBCBCD010000402.1:0-6505 GCA_038530915.1 Bacteroidota bacterium | reverse complement strand
TCCCATAGCAGAAGCATTGTAGACAATACCTACTGACAGACAGGAAGAGAGTGCATGTAAAACAGCTTCTACTGCATTGGGGCCATTGTTTTCTCCGAGTAAAACGGCAGGTTCGTCACCAACCATTACCAAAGCTTTTTTGCGAGACTTGTCTTCTTGTTTTGCTCCGTAAAAGCTTTTGATTTTAGTTTCACAGTGGCCACCTTTGATCCATTTGGTTTCTGATCTGAATTTGAACTTTGCAATTTCTGCATCGCCTTTAACCGCCTCAATGGTTCCTATAAGTTGTTCTACATTTACGCCATTGATGGTATTATCCTGGGCAATCATAGCGAATGGGATACTGAGCATTAATACAAATGCAATGAATGAATGTGTACGCATAGTTTGGATGATTTTTTAATGAATTTTGTTTTAAATACATTGCAAACCTATGCGATGAAGTTTGGCGAGTAAACGGTATTTTATTATTCAAAGTCAGGTATTTATTTATCAAGACAAGTATTGAGAGCGCTTGTTATTCTTCGATTACGTTATTTCAAAAAACAAATACTAAATATAAAGTCCAATTACTCAGCTAAATCGGCTGATTGATCGATATAGCAGGAGGCTTTTCCGAATATTATTAAATTAGTAAGTATGAATAAGCCTTTTTTATACATCTTCCTCTTATGCTCATCCATAGTGGCCTATGGTCAGTATAGCTTTCACACGTACGAGTATATAGGAACAGATGAAGGCTTGCCAAGTCGCTATGTATTTGATATTACAGAGGATAAGTATGGCTTCATTTGGATGGCAACCCCAGAAGGTTTAGTCAGATATGATGGTACAACTATAGAGGTGGTAGAAAAGGAAGCAAGAGATTCTATCTTTTTACAAAGTAATTATATCAGTTCTATTCTTGCTGATGGTGATTCTTTATGGATAGGGACCAGGAAAGGATTATCTATTCTCAACCTCAAGACGGGTGAAATATATATTCAAAGTATTGGAGCCTTTGATTTAGACTCAGAAGTTGACATCAATATTGATAATGCTTTCAGGATTTGGGATCTAAAAAGAGACCGCCAAGGTAATATTTGGATAGCCCCCAATTATGGTGGTTTTGTAAAATGGGATAAGTTGACTAAAAAGTTTATACATTTCCCTTTACCAGAGGGAGAAAATTTGCCTGCTCAATATTTGAAAACTGAGCGAACAAGCCTACGAGTGATCAGGCAAGATATCTATCAAGACTCAATTATTTGGGGCGGAGGATTATCTGGACTTGTCCGACTGAATCAAAATACAGGACAAATCACCCGAATCCTTTATTCTAAAAATGAACGAACAACACAATTCCGTGTAAATAGAAAGATTTGTTTGCATCAAGAATCTAATGGTGTCATCTATACCGGTGCATGGAATAGTGGGCTTTCCATCTACAATCCAGCAACTCAGGATTATTTCTATCCTACCTTTGAATTTCCTCAATTCATTCCAGCTGAAATCAAACGAGATCATTTGTATGAAATCATTCCCGGAGAAGATGGATACCTCTATTTAACTTTTAATAGTGGCCTTTATTTTTATGATATAAAAAAACGTCAATTAAAGTTATTAAAGAAAAATAAAGTCAAAGGTGACAATCAAGTTCACTTTGGAATAGAGTTTATTGATTCTCAAAAAAGGGCTTGGTATGGATCTGAGAGCGGTGTGGTAATGTCAGATCCTTTGGCGCATCAATTTCGATGGTACTCATTAGCATCCTTCAATTCTACTCCCTATCCTATAATAGAAAGGTCATTAGTTGAGGATTTTTATCCGGGTTACCTTAGTTTTTCAGGTCAATTTACTGATGGAATATATCATGTCAATAAATCTACTGGTCATACCTTTAAATCTGAATTTAAGGAGTATATGGTTGATCATCAGTTTTTTTCAGCCTGGGGTATGGTCACTCTTAATGAAAACACCTTATTGATAGCTGGTAGAGATTATCTCTATACATGGGACAAACTATTGAAACGATTTCAAAAATATGATATTCAGGTTCCTAAAAAATATTCTTCCTTAAGTGACTTAGTCATGGATGAGGAAGGCATTATCTGGTTGGGCACAGGAAGAGATGGTCTATTTTCTATAGACACCAAAACTCAAGAAGTGAAGTCACATAAAGATCAAGTCTCCTTTTCTCAAGTATTTAGGGCTTTCAAAGATCAACAACAAAACATTTGGTTTATTGGTGGCTATGGTCATCTAGTCTATAATAGAAAACAAGAGCGATTTAATGTATTTGAATATGATGTAGATACTTCGGCCACCTTTTTGTATGGTCGAAACTTTTGCGAATGTCCCAACGGTGAAGTCTGGTTATCAGGACGAGAAGATGGTATTGGCTTATTGTCTGTGCACGAGCCTCAAAAAGGCATAATAAAAAAAGTACGATTGCACAATGAAGAGGGCGAGGCGATTCAAGTGGAATGGTTGGCTTGCAGCTCCAACAATGAACTGTGGACGATCAATAATAAAGGCTTGTACAAAATAGATCGAAATAAATGGACAGTACAAACCTTTAGTCTTGATTATGGAGTCAAAAAATGGGAAGGTGTTTTCAAGTTTCTAAAGTCTGGAGAGCTACTAGTTGGTTCAAGAGATGGCTTCTATACCATTGAACCTGAAAAATTACTTACCAATAAATGTCCTCCAATACCCTACGTTTGTAAAATGCAAACAGCCACTGGTGAGAAAACTAATTTGGCAGATCCGCTCAATCAAACGCCTGTTTATTTGACTCCAAGTGAAAAAGTACTAACAATTGAGTTTTCTGCTATTAATCATACTCTGGCAGAAAAGACACAGTTTGCTTATCAATTAGAGGGAATAGATAAGGATTGGGTTGATCCCGGTAAAAAACGATCTATTACTTACTCCTATCTCCCGGGAGGAAAATTCACTTTTAGACTAAAAGCAGCCAATAATGAAGGCATCTGGAGTGAGAAAGTTTATGAGTTACCAATAATAGTAGGTGTTCCTTGGTTTAAGACTACCGTTTTTTTAGTATTCATAGTCTGGTGCATACTAGGGCTAGTGTACTTCATATACCTGCTGAGAATAAAGCAAATTCAAAAAGCTAACAATCTGAAATCTGAATTTGAAAAACGTGTTGCTGACCTGGAAATGAATGCTTTACGGGCCCAGATGAATCCACATTTTATTTTCAATTGCCTGAATTCCATAGAAGCCTATATCATAAGAAATGACACCAAGAGAGCATCAGAATACCTCAATACCTTTGGTCGATTGGTGCGTTTAATTCTACAAAACTCTCGTTCTTCCTATGTCAGCTTACAAGACGAATTACACTCCTTACAACTTTATTTGGAACTCGAGCAGATGCGTTTTAAAAACAGCTTTGAATATGATATCCTCTTAGCGGATGGTCTTCGTCCTGAAGAATACGAGATTCCTCCCATGTTGATTCAACCCTTTATCGAAAATGCGATTTGGCATGGCTTAAATCCCAAAAAAGAAGGCGGCTTAGTAACCCTTAAAATTCATCATAATATTAGTTCCATACAATGTATTATCGAAGACAATGGAATTGGCAGAGTAGCTGCACAAAAAATAAGAGCTGCTCAAAAGATCAAGCGAAAATCCATGGGATTGGACATTACCAGAGATCGAATGAAGACATTGAATAAAGTTTATAATACCAAGAATGAAATACGAATTGAAGATTTATACGATGTGCATGGAACAGCAAGCGGCACACGTGTTACCATTACTATACCTTTTTAAATCTACACCAAATGATACAAGCAATCATAATTGATGATGAACTCGATAGCATAGATACACTAAAATGGAAGCTGGAAAACTATTGCCCCAAAGTATCCATTAAAGCTACTTTCAATGAACCAACCAAAGGACTCAAGTATTTAAAAAGCAATCGCATCGACTTACTCTTCCTGGATATACAGATGCCTAAGTTAAATGGTTTTGATATTTTACAAGCCTTTCCTGTACTCCCTTTTGACGTGATTTTTACCACAGCTTATGACGATTTTGGCATTCAAGCCATAAAATTTAGTGCCTTAGACTATCTTTTAAAACCAGTACAGGTAAAAGAATTACAAATTGCCGTACAAAAGCACCTTGAAAAAAATCAAAATCAGAAGTTGAATCAACAACAAATTGAGTTACTCTTCAAGAATCTGGAGTTGGAACAAAAAGGACATCCCGGTTTGATTGCTTTATCCACTAAAGAAAGCATAGAGTTTGTTCATCCCAAAGAGATTGTATGCTGTGCTTCCAGTAGCAATTATACGACTGTCTACTTCACAGATGGGCAAAAAAAGATGATAGCTAAAACCCTGAAAGAGTTCGATCTGATGTTGACTAAATACAATTTCTATCGATCACATCACTCTTTTTTGGTCAACTTGCAGCATGTAAAAGAATACATTAGAGCAGACGGAGGGTATCTAGTCATGCGCAATAAAATGAAAATTCCGGTATCAAAGAGTAAGAGAGAAGAGTTCTTGAAAATGTTGGGTCAGTTTAAGTAATGCAAGTTGCATTAAACTATCATCTCAGTAGAATTTGACACAGCCCTTAATATTTACACAAACAATAAAGAACAAAACCCGTTTCAAGTACCTATTGTATTTGTTTAATTAAACACTTCAAAGTCATGAAACGGAGAGTATTTTTAAGTTCTGTCGGTGCTACAGCTTTACTTGCTTCTTTAGGAATACCTTTGACTAGTTGTGAAAGAGAAGATGCAACACCTCAATCGGATGATGTAATTCTTACCTTCAACTTGAATGATTCTCCCTTTAACGTGTTACAAAATGACGACGCTTGGTTACTCCATCCTTCTATGAACTATCTTTTTGTTAACGTGGGAGGACAAATCAGGGCATTCACTAGTGTTTGTACTCACTCGGGATGTAGCCGCAATTGGGTGTTTTCCAATCAACAAGCCAGATGTACCTGCCACAATAGTATTTTTAACAATGATGGAACGGTTGCTTCTGGCGTAGCCCCTTCTGCACTTAGGAGATATAGTGTGGACTTAGAGAATGATGTGGTTACAGTGAGAGGATAACATACAAAACTTGTGCCATATGTAGCTATTGCTTAAGCTGTGCCACTATCCCCACATCATTTTCTACAGGATCCAATGACATTAATAATTGATAGATGGCTTTGAGGTCCTTATCACTCATTTTTGCATAAGATTCCCATGGCATAGGACTATCTTCATATACCCTTCCGGCTCTAAATCGTTGGACAAACTGGGTCTCTGTCCAGTTCGCCATATGACCGGTCTTTGTATCAGGCGTAAGATTGGGGGTAGAAAAAACATGTATTTTTTCTGGCATTTCCAATCCGCCTGAAAAATGAGGGCCATCGTAAGTCATCGTTTGCATATCAAAGGAGGTATGACAACCCACACAATTGGCTACACTCAACGAGAGATAACGACCGTAAGCCAATGTATTTTCGGGATCAACATTTTTGGCTATTGTTGGATCTTCTTTGGTTGGCTTTAGGAAAAATCGTTTTACGACTTTTCCCATCAAATTATAAGTACTTTTTGATACTTCATTGCGTCTTGGTTCCTGAGATCTCAAATAAGAAATAATCGCTGCTATATCGTCATCATTCATATTGGTGTAAGGCATCAGTGGCAGAATAGAATGTCCATCTGCATCTACTGAATATTTCAGAGTGCGAGCCAATTCTGCATCCGTCCTTCTTCCAATACCGGTTTCATCATCCGGAGTAATATTACTGGCATAAATTTTGGCAAAAGGCATTTCAAACAATCGACCTCCGGTGAGCGGTAGTTTTACTCCAGCTTGCAAATCTTCTATGCGCTCTACATTGGTATGGCATCCATCGCAATGTGCAGGTCCTCTTACCAAGTATTCACCACGTGCGAGCACTGTTGAATCTGTTGAGACTTCAACTTCAGGGAACGGAATGTCATATGTTACATTATAACCAAATTGAATGTATACGATAAAGAGCAAAATAATCCCAAGCAAACTTAGAAATATATTTCTCAAAACTTTTAAAACTTTCATTTAATCTAATTGTGTTGATGAAGGTGGAATCAAAATATTTTAGGTGCTTAACCACCTCTTATTTTAGACTAAAATTAAATTGTAACAATCGATTCGTTTTCACTGGAACTCCATAATTAGAGGCAGGGGTCCATAATGGCATCTTCTTTACCAACTCCAATGCCGCTTCATCACAACCATACCCTAGTGCATCTACTATTTTGCTATCGGTTATTTTTCCTTTTGGAGAGATTTCTACTTGTAGCGTAACTATACCTTCTATATTTAGCTTCTTGGCCATTTCAGGATAAATCAAATGCTTAGCCACATAAGCATCTAAATTTTTGAAGTGTGCAATTTTTTGTCCTTTCGAGAAGTCTAAGCTTACTTTCTTGCTTCTGTCAATAGTAGTAAGATGTCTGTTGATGAGTTGGGCCACACTCCAT
>JBCBCD010000401.1:754-6511 GCA_038530915.1 Bacteroidota bacterium | reverse complement strand
TGATTCAAAATCCATCTTTTTGTGCTCATAAAACTATTTTAGAATAAAGTCTAGTTTTACAACTTCTTAGTCAAAAGCCGCAATGATAGAGATTTCTACATTTACATACTTAGGCAAGTTGGCTACTTCTACCAACTCTCTTGCCGGTGCAGATGCTTCGTCAAAATATTGTGCATAAACACCATTGATTTTACCGAAGTTTTCCATATCACTTACAAAAACAGAGCACTTGATTACATCTTTAAACGTCAAGCCTGCTTCTTCTAAAATGGCTTTAATGTTTTCCATCACCTGTTTGGTTTCCGCTTCAATTGGTACATCCTTCAACACCTCGTTGGTAGCAGGATCAATGGCGATCTGCCCAGAAGCATAAAGTGTATCATTATGAATAACTGCCTGATTGTAAGCTCCTACAGGTAAGGGTGCTTTGTCTGTTTTAATGATTTTTTTCATCGGTGTATAGATAATAGGTGAAGAAATCTCGCTAATGTTTTTCTATGTTGATCGTCTAAAATTCGCTAAGCAGGCACAAAATTAAAAAACTCCTTCATTTTGTGAAGTGTATTTGAAAGTTTAGGAGTTTAGATGTTTAGGGTTTAAGAATGATTACTTGATTTAGAGTTGAAGAAAACCTACTTTAATTAAAAAAATGACAGGCTACTATTTGCTGATTTTATTTTTTTTGGTGGCTTACCTCACCTTACTTTTGAAATGGAATAAAAAAGCAAGCTGGACGGTTAACGCTAGATTGTTCCACCTATTGAAGCTAGCTCACTATTTAGGGGTTGTTCTTTGTGTATCATTAATGCTTGTGTACTTAGTCTTTGATATTGGATTTAGAGGCATCTGGGCTGATCGAATTATTATTGCTTTAACTACATTTACAGGTATTGTACTTGTTCTTTCCGATAACCAACCTACAAAGAAGTTTGACCAAAAATATTTTAAAATATTTTCCGCCTTACCAATTCTTGCCGGACTCTATTTCTTAATTCCTCTCTCAGGTCCTTTGAGTTTTTTTCATCTTGCCGGAAATCTATTTGAAAAAGAAGTGTACTATCAAGATGAGAACCTAAGAATTCAAGAAACTTTTAATGGTCTGCTTCAATCACCAAAAATAGGAGTTTACGAAAAAACTCTTTTCCTGGAAAAAAAGCTCCATATAGCAACAGTAGATATACTTGAAGTAGATTCAGTCATTGTAACTTATGATACAGACTCAACAAGAATATTGATTTACGAGCCTTCATATGATACAACTGAAAAGATTATTCCTAAGTTAATTAGTATTAACCCCATAAAATAGTCTTCCATGGTGAATCTATGTTCAACAAAAAAAGCCCTCTATCTGGCATTTGATAGGAGCTTTTTTAGTGTAGCATTATGCTGAAAAAAATTCTATTCATCATCTTCATCAGCTGCTTTGATAAGCATCTTACCTCTGTAAAACAGATTGCCATCTGCATCATAGTAAGCACGGTGCCACTGATGAGATTCACCAGTAGTCTGACATTTACCTACAGTTGGCAAAGAAGCCTTGTAATGCGTTCTACGCTTACGCTTCCTCATCTTCGAAATCTTACTCTTAGGATGTGCCATTGCTTTGAATTTATATAGTAATCAAAAGTTCTTATTATTCTTCTTTATTGGATTTTTCCCCAAAGTTTAGGCCTTTTAAGGCTTCAAAAAAAGGATTAGAAGTTGGTTCCTTTTCTTCCTTTTTTGCTCCATCTTCAATGTACTTCAACATCTCCATATCACAAACTCTGGGTTCTTCCTCTTCACACTTATAACGCTTTATCAAAGGAACCGCTAACACGATATATTCGTACACAAACCGAGAAATGTCCAAAGTAGGCTGTTCCGGTTCTATGTATATGATATCAGCATCCTCTTCAGATGCTTCGATCGACAACTTTACCAACATGATATTATTCCCTGATATTGGAAGTCTGATAGGTACCAAACATCTGTCACAAGCAGCAGCTATGGTTCCTTCAAATTCAAAAATCAACTGGTAAAGATCGTATCTCTTGTCAAACGTTACTTTTAAGTCAATTTGAGCCCCTTCAACCGGAGCATTTTCAAAATGGCTAAAAAAGTAATCATCAATTTTATATTCAAACTGATGAATCCCCACTCCCAAACCTTTTATGGGAAGTATATAGGGCAATAAACCACTCATTTTTTCTTAATCTTTATACAAAACGGACGCAAAATTACTAAATAATTACACCTTATGCTAGCTAATTGCTCTTTTTTTTGGAGCCCATTAGTTAACAAGTGCTAAATTGCAGGAAATTAGTCATCAATACAACTATTTATTTTTAACTAGTGATAAAACATTTTTGATCATACTCGAAAAGACTAACTTAGCGTTTAGAAGTAAGCACAATGCAATTACTCGCTAATTCCACTTTTGATCTCTATAGCTTATATTCCTGTGATTTTAATTCCAAAAGACTATGGTATACAATTACAACAAAGGGCTAAAAGTTGTGATGGCCCTTTTACTATGCATTTTAGCTTATACCCAAACAATAGGACAAACAATACTCCAACCTGGTGATTTAGCAATTGTAGGGGTAAATACAAACTTATCTGGTTGTGGAGGCGATGGTGGTGAAGATGAAATTAGTTTAATTTGTTTTAAAGATATAGAACCAGGAACCGTTCTCCAGTTTACGGATAATGGATGGCAAAGATTAAATCCTGGTCAATGGGGAAATTCAGAAGGTTTTATCGTTGCCACAAGAAATGCCGACGCCCCCATTATTCCTGCTGGTAACTTAATCGTTTTCAGATTTCCTGCCATTACAGAAGATATTCAAACCGTATTGCCAGATAATGAGTGGACGTTCCAACGAATCAGTATCAATGCACTGAACTTTAACTCAGGTGGTGACCAATTATACATCATGCAGGGTGGTATTTGGGATGAAGGTGATACTCGTATTGGAAATTCATCTCACAATGCAACTTATACCGGAGGTAATATTCTTTTTGGATTTAACTCTACTGCAAGTTGGATAGATTTTGCTGATAACACCATGAATTCTGGCCTACATCCACAAGTGGAGAACTGCTTCCACATGGAACCCACTGGTGGTACGTCTAATTTTACCAGTTATCAGGGACCAATGACTGAAGCAACTCAATTAGAATGGATTTCCAGGATCTCTAACCCCTCCAATTGGAATTCTTTTCCTGATTGTAGCTTTTATGAAAGACCTGCCACTCAATTTCCACTAACTCCTAATAATATCGAGCTCAATTGCACCACTTGTGAAGGGTGTGGCTTTATCGAGGAGAAAATAGTGATTACCCTTCCTGAATTTGGCGGACCTTTTGATGTAAGATATACTAATGAAATTGATACCATAGACCTACAAGCTGTTAATAATCAGGACACCATCTTTACCCAATTATCCAAAACTACTTCGTACAAAATTGTTTCTGTAACAGATTTTAATGGTTGTCCGATATTTTCAAATCTTGGTGCTGAGATTACTGTAGTTGTGAATAAGAAACCTATGCCCAATCAAGCGGAACCGATACAAGCCTGTAATGAAGGCGGAGTAGGAACTTTTATATTGAGTAGTGCTGATGACGCGATTCGTTCTGAATCAAGCTTAGCTGTAATTTGGTATGAGGATTCTACTTTAATGAATAGGATTACAACTCCCAATGCATACGTTAGAAACGCTTCAGATACAGTTTATGCAACCATCTTCGATGGGAATTGCGAATCTGATCCGGTACCAGTGTTTTTAGAATTAGGTGTAGATGCAGATCCACAAATTGTGGTTCAACAAGGAATCAGCTGTAATGCCGCAGCAGATGCGGTTTTGGAAGTGCAACACAACTCAAATGGAGGTATATACTCCTACGATTGGAATGTCAATGAATATGATAGTCTCAAAGTAGTAATTGGAGTTGATGTCGGCTTTTATCAAGTCACCGTCACTGATGATAGAAACTGTAGCTTCGTTACTAATATCACCATTGATCAACCAAGAGCACTAGACTTAAGTTGTACAGAAGCAGTAGCCGTTTCAACTGTTGGAGGCGCTGATGGTATTGCCGAAATCAATTTTAGTGGAGGGACAGCACCTTTTACTATTGAATGGACAGGTCCAAGCAATGGCATGTTAAACGCTGATATGGAAGGAACACAACAGTTAGATAACCTTTCTGCAGGTCTCTATAACTTGACATTGACGGATGCTAATGGCTGTATCTTAAGTTGTCCGTTCACTATGAATGACCCCAATTGTAACCTAACAGTATTAACGAGTAAGATAGATGAAACTTGCCCAGGGAGAAATGATGGCCGTCTCGAAATCATGATAAATGGTGGATTGCCCCCCTACAATATTGACTGGAGTGTCGATTCTTTAGATGGCTTTAGTGATGTAATAGGATTGAGTCCGGGCAATTATACCATTGTTGTTACAGACGATCAAAATTGTACTTCTACAGCAAGTGTTACCATCAATACAATAGGAACCCAGCCTACCGTTTTTATACCAGATTTTGATGTGGTGTGTAATGATGAATGTTATGAGTTTGATGTACAGTTTACAGGAACACCGCCTTTTGCGTTAGCATATGAAGCTGATGCAGGCAAAGGATTTATTATACAAGACACTTTATTTAGTGATTCTCTAAGCAATACCTTTACCATTTGTCCGGATACTTTTGGATTGGTAGATGGTATCATGCAATTATCTTTCACAGAAATTGATGATGCTGGTATTTGTAAGGTTGATTTAAACGAATCCAGAGAACTTCAGGTTGTCAATAATCTTCCCCGTCTGTTAGATACTATTATTTGTCAGGAAGATTTTCTTTTCCTCAATGGCTCAATTTACGACCTTAATAATCGATCAGGAATAGAGCGTCTGGCCAATGCAAATGTATTGGGATGTGACTCAATTGTTGAAGTCAACCTCTCCTTTTTTGCTCCTTCACAAAAAATAATTGATACACTTATTTGTGCTTCTGACGCCATTGAGATTAATGGGACTACTTACAATAGGGAACGTACCTCAGGTACAGAAGTATTCCCCAATGCCAGTATGAATGGATGTGATTCTGTTGTATTTATTCAACTTGAATTAGAACCACTAGCATCTACTGTTATTGATAGCGCGCTTTGTATTGGAGACAGCTTAATTGTCAACAATGTCCTGTATGATGAAATCAATCCTTCAGGTACTGAAATCATTCCTAGAGCAATGGGCTGTGATAGTACAGTTTTTGTTAGTCTCGACTTCCTTGAAACTTTCAAAGATACATTACAAATGAATCTTTGTCCAGAAGCCAACATTATAGTCAATGGTAATTTATACAACCAAAGCAATCCAACAGGAACAGAATTTTTAACAACCGCTAATGGATGTGATAGTATCATTGAAGTGGATCTGGATTTTAATTTTATCAGACAAAGCTTTGTGGATACCACTATTTGTCCTACTGAGCAAATCATGGTAAATGGCACTATTTATGACATTGATAATCCTTCAGGAGTAGAGACCATTTTATTATCCAATGAGCCTTGCGACAGTTTTGTCAATGTTTCTGTGAGTTTTTTCAATGCTGCTACCGTGAGACTAGGAGGAAGTGTTTCTGTCTGTCCAGGTGATTCAGCGAACCTAGTTATTAGAGTATTTAATACCGATAGAATAGATCTGGAATTACAAGATAACTAGGTTCGCTGAATCACCTGGACAGACAGAAACACTTCCTCCTAGT
>JBCBCD010000401.1:0-744 GCA_038530915.1 Bacteroidota bacterium | reverse complement strand
GTTGAAGATGGTTACATTTTAAGAGTAGCTCCTACTCAAACCATCACTTATCAAATTACTAATGTAACAGATCCACAAAATACTTGCCCAGCTATCATTGAATCTGAACATACTATCGAAGTTAAACCTTTGGAAATAGAAGCTACAGCAACTAGTCAATTTGGAAATTTTAATGTGAGCTGTCCGGCGAGTACAGATGGCACTGCAAGTGTTACGATAGATGGAGGGGTGGAGCCTTATGTTTATGCATGGAGCAACGGAGCTTTTGGTGAAAATATTGGGCAATTAGCAGCAGGAGCCTATGCCATTACAGTTACTGATGCAAATGGTTGCTTTGCTGAAGATTCGCTTACTTTGACTGAGCCGGATGTCATCATGCTCAATGCCGATATTATTCCTCCAACTTGTGCTGAAGACAACAATGGTGCTATTATAATAACCGGAATTTCCGGCGGAACTCCTCCTTATGAATATTCTACAGATGGTGTAAGCTTCCGTTTAATCGGTCAAAATAATATTACACTAGGAAACCTGACACCTGGTAATTATAACTTTTCTATACTGGATGTTAACGATTGTAGGAATGTTACTGTATTGAATATTCCACAACCTACTCCTACCAACATAGATTTGGGTCCTGACTTGACGGTTCAGTTTGGAGGTAGTTTGATGTTAGAACCTACATTGGACTTCCAGGTAGATACTTTCAGCTGGACACCACCAGGCAGCATCATCAATCCAAAC
>JBCBCD010000400.1:0-6519 GCA_038530915.1 Bacteroidota bacterium | reverse complement strand
AAACCGTCAAATTATTAGAACGTATTAATTCAAAAACCAGCTTCTTGAGTTCTGTCAAATCCCACCTCATATCGAACAACAACTTATAGAGGATTTCTCTTTCCTGAAAACTCCCTTGATCCATTTGAGGATTGGTGATAGCGGGCAAATTTCTTTTATTGATGTTTGGCATCAGTGAAATCAAAGTCTCAGCAGTTATAAAACGATCTTCTGCTAAGACAGACAATTGTTCAGCTACATTTTTAAGCTCACGAATATTTCCTGGCCATGAATAATTCTCTAATAAAAGAGTGGCTCTTTCGTCCAATTGTATGGGTGGAGTTCTGTACTTTTCAGCAAAATCTACGACAAATTTCCTGAAAAGCATATAGATATCTTCAGGTCGCTGCCTTAGCGCCGGTACTTTAATGGGTACAGTATTCAATCTGAAATACAAATCTTCTCTAAATTTCCCTTCTTTTACCTTGCTTTGCAGGTCTACATTGGTGGCAGCTATGATGCGAACATCTGTAGTGAGTACTTTCGAAGATCCTACTCTGATAAATTCTCCACTTTCTAGTACTCTCAGTAAAAATGCCTGAGTATCCAATGGCATTTCACCTATTTCATCCAAAAAGATGGTGCCTTTATTGTAAGTTTCAAAATAACCCTTGCGTTCTCCTGTCGCACCGGTAAAAGCTCCTCTTTCATGACCAAACAATTCTGAATTGATGGTTCCTTCAGGAATGGCACCAGTGTTGATTGCTATAAAACCATTGTGCTTGCGAGAGCTTAAGTTGTGAATGATTTTAGAAAAAACCTCTTTACCTACCCCACTCTCTCCAGTAATCAATACCGATAGATCTGTATTTGCGACACGCACCGCAGTAGCCAAAGCCCTATCTAAGGCTTCTGATCTACCAATAATACCAAAACGCTGTTTTACGGACTGGAGGTTGTTGCTCATATACTTAACTATTCGGTTTTTTGACGTATCAATTTCTTTTGGTCTATGCCTCTACCATTTTCCCCTTCAAAGTCGCTGAAGTTGCATCATGCACTTTTACCAACACATACTGACCCGGACCTAATCCTTCCTTTTTAGGAAAAACAATCATTTTATTTTGTGAATTACGACCTTTGAATTCCTGATCAGACTTCTTTGAATCACCTTCAATCAACACTTTAAAAGTTTTACCAATGTCTGCCTGATTGTGTTTAAAAGAAACCTGAGTTTGAAGACGAATGATCTCCTGTAATCTCTTTTTCTTAGTAGCTAAGGGAATATCATCTTCATATTTCCTGGCAGCCAATGTACCCGGACGTTCAGAATAAAAGAACATATAAGACATGCTGTAATTTGCCAGCTGTATCATACTCAAAGTATCTTGATGCTCTTCTTCTGTTTCAGTACAAAAGCCTGCAATGATATCTGAAGAAATGGCACAATCCGGTATGATTCTGTTGATAGCATTTAATCTATCGATGTACCATTCTCTATCGTAGGTACGATTCATCAATTCCAATACTCGGCTGTTACCAGATTGCACAGGTAGATGGATGTACTTACAAATGTTTTCATACTTAGCCATAATGTGCAATACTTCATCCGTCATATCCTTAGGGTGAGAAGTAGAAAATCGTACCCTTAAATCAGGGTGCACCAAAGCTACCATTTCTAATAGTTTAGCAAAAGTTACTTTTTCACCTGTATCCGGCATTTCCCATTTGTAAGAATCGACATTCTGGCCCAATAAGGTCACTTCACGAAAGCCCTTTTCGTACAAGTCCGTAGCTTCTGCTACTATGCTAAATGCATCTCTACTTCTTTCACGACCTCTGGTAAAAGGTACTACACAGAAAGAACACATATTGTCACAACCACGCATAATCGAAATAAAGGCAGAAACCCCATTAGATCCCAAACGCATGGGACTGATATCAGCATAAGTTTCTTCTTTAGACAAGAATACATTGATTCCTTTATCACCATCTTCAGCAGTAGCAACCAGTTTTGGCAAATCGCGATAAGCATCAGGGCCAACCACCATATCGACCAACTTCTCCTCGTCCAACAGTTTCTTCTTCAGACGCTCAGCCATACATCCCAGCACGCCTACTAATGTACCTGGCTTGTTTTGTTTTACTTTATCAAAAACACGAAGACGCTTTCTAACCGTGTCTTCTGCTTTTTCGCGAATAGAACAAGTGTTGATCAGGATGATATCTGATTCTTCCATATTGCGGGTAGGCACATAATTGATATCTGAAAGAATAGAAGCCACAATCTCACTATCACTAAAGTTCATCTGACAACCATAGCTTTCTATGTAGAACTTCTTTTGACCAGACTCCTCCCCTTTCCTTTCATCAAAATAAACTTCCCCTTGCTTACATGCATCTATCTGCTTTAAACCTTCAATTGTCGGATTATCGTTGTACATGTTTTTCCCTCAATTAAGTTTTCCTGAATTAGCTTTTTTTCTACGAACTGCAAAATTAAGTAAAATACTCATGCAATGTGACAAATTGACAGTATTTTTGTTCAAAACTTACAATGATACCTCAAAACTTGTTCCTCGCTTTGGGGTATCATTGCAAATGCTTTTTATATTTTTTTAAGCTAAAAACATAAACAATAATTAGCTGCTGACGAATCCATAAGACGAGACAGCATAAACAAAAAACGCTATGAAAATCCTTTCTTTCCTTTTGATGAGTTCTTTTATGATTGCCTGTCAATCTCAGCCTGGCGGCGGCAATTTTTCTTCCGATACAGCTTCAAGGGCCGAAACAACTTCTTATCAGCCACAACAGACAACAGAAGCAAAAGACATAACAAAAACTGAAGTAACGGAGCAGAAGTTGATCCGAAAAGCTTTTGTCAATATGGAAGTCAAATCACTCGATAATAGCCTTCCTGTAATTGAAAGCATTATACAATCCAACGGACTTACCATTGAAAACAGTAAAGAAATCAAAAACTATTACCGAGTAGAAAAAGAAATGACCTTAAGGGTAAAACCCGAACTCCTAGATACAATTATTGAACAATTCACTGC
Source organism: Bacteroidota bacterium (assembly GCA_038530915.1). Taxonomy (GTDB): domain Bacteria; phylum Bacteroidota; class Bacteroidia; order Chitinophagales; family Saprospiraceae; genus JANQPA01. The sequence goes on along the minus strand of JBCBCD010000400.1, from coordinate 3,478 downwards.
TTTAGCATTGAATATAGACCAAAAATCCATAGAAACGGATGATGTCACACAACAATATGTAGATATTGAGACTCGTCTGGCGACCAAAAGAAGTGTGGTAAAACGCTACCAGGAATTATTAGCCAAAGCACAATCAGTAGAAGAAATACTACAAGTAGAGGAAAAACTCCGCCTTGTTATTGAAGAAATTGAATCCGCGGAAGCACAGATGCGTTACCTCAGTTCTCAGGTACAATTAAGTACCATAAACTTAAAAGTCTACGAGTCTATCGATTCTACACCTACCAGAAATCGTTCCTTTGGCAAACGCATCGTCAATGCATTTGGAGATGGTTGGGAATTCATCTTAGAAACTATCATTGTGGTGATTCAAATATGGCCGGTGATACTGGGGATACTGCTGATTATCTTTTTAATCTTGAGAAGTGGTAGGAGGAATAAGAAAAAGAAAACTAAAGAATAGATTATACTGCTAACTCTATGGAACTCTGTGTCTTTCGTGGTGAAAAAAATTACGAACCTAAATACAAGATTACTGTTCTAAATTTTTTCTTGGACAACTAACTAAAGCACTCACAATAATGAAAAAATTCATCTTAGCAATTCTTTGCCTTGCTATTGGCTTATCCATTCAAGCTCAAGATCGCCTAACTGGAGAAACCTTCACTACCCGGTCTGAAATACTTGCACGTAATGGAATCGCTGCTACTAGTCAACCATTGGCTACTCAAGCAGCTCTCGATATTTTGAAAAAAGGAGGAAGCGCCATGGATGCAGCCATAGCGGCCAATGCAGTACTCGGTTTGGTTGAACCTGCCAGTTGTGGTATTGGTGGTGATATTTTTGCCATTGTTTGGGATGCGGAGACCAAACAACTGTATGGTTTTAATGGCAGTGGTAGAGCCCCTCAAAAGCTAAGCATCGACTATTTTGCAGATCGCGATATGAAGTATGTACCATTTTTAGGGCCACTACCAGTATCTGTACCCGGCTGTGTAGACGGTTGGTTTGAGATGCATAAGAAGTTTGGAAAACTAAGCATGGACGAAATTCTACAGCCTGCCATTAATTATGGAAGAAATGGCTTTGCAGTTTCTGAAGTAATCGCCTTTGAAATGGGTAGCAATTATAAAGACAAGGTAGACCTGCCTGGTTTTAAAGAAACCTACATGCCCAATGGAGAAACAACTCCAAAAAAAGGGGAAGTATTCAAAAATCCGGACTTAGCCAATACCTATGAAAAGATTGCTAAAGGTGGTAGAGATGCTTTTTACAAAGGTGATATAGCGCGGACGATAGATGCTTATATGAAAAAACATGGAGGTTTTTTGTCTTATGAAGATATGGCTGCTCATACTTCTAATTGGATAGATCCCATCAGTACCAACTACCGTGGATATGATGTGTGGGAACTTCCACCCAATGGACAAGGAACAGCCGCTTTGCAAATGTTGAATATACTAGAAGGTTACGACATTAAATCAATGGGCTTTGGTAGTGCGGAGTATTTACATGTTTTGACAGAAGCCAAAAAACTAGCTTACGAAGACAGAGCTAAGTTCTATGCTGATCCTGAATTCAACAATATTCCAATAGAAGAATTGATCTCCAAAGAATATGCCAACAAACGTCGTGAATTAATCGACCTGGATCGTGCTGCACGCAGCTATCCGGCAGGGGATCTGGAAATTGAAATGGGCAATACCACTTATTTAACTGTAGCTGATAAGGATGGCAATATGGTTTCTTTAATTCAGAGTATTTATGCTGAATTTGCATCAGGTATGGTTCCTTATGGCTTGGGCTTTGTCTTACAAAATCGTGGTCAAATGTTCAATGTACAAGATCCTGATCATATGAATGCACTTGAACCTGGAAAAAGACCTTTCCATACCATCATTCCTGCTTTCATTACAAAGGATGGAAAACCTTGGGTTAGTTTTGGACTAATGGGTGGAGCTATACAACCACAAGGGCATGCTCAAATTGTAGTTAATCTGATTGATTTTGGTATGAACCTACAAGAAGCTGGCGATGCACCTCGCATGCGTCACAGAGGTTCTTCTCAACCGACCGGATCAATAATGACCAATGGAGGTACACTAAACCTCGAATCAGGTTTTGATTATAAAGAAATTAGAGCATTGAGGAAAAAAGGACATACTATTTCTTTTGCAGTGGGTATCTATGGAGGTTATCAGGCCATAATGGTGGACTTAGCCAATCAGGTGTATACCGGAGCGTCTGAGTCTAGAAAAGACGGTCAGGCTGCAGGATATTAATTGTCATGTGTTTTGTGTTTTGTGTTGTGTGACTAACTCTTTTTATTTTTTGCTCTTACCTGCGGCAAGAGCAGCTCACAAAACACAAGACACAAGACACAAAACATAGAACTATTTTTTTCTTTTCGGTGTAGGAATCTGCAATTTTGTTTCATTCGCGAACTTTTCCCATTCGGCTAGCAGTTCTGCATATTTTTCAGGTTCTTCAGTCTTTAAATCATTCAATTCTCCTTTGTCTAGAGTGATATTATATAGAGCAAAGTTGTCTTTTTTGAAAGGTCTTATCGAATTGGTTATTTTCCAATTGCCTTTTCTTAGCATAGCATTCCCATAATGCTCTACAGCATAAACGTAATTGTCTTTGTGCACTTGATTCTTTTTTCCTGACATAAAAGGAAGTATTGACTTTCCTCTTAAGGGATATACATCTTTCCCATTAAAGGTTTTTGGATATTTTATTCCAGCAAGTGCATAAAAAGTTGGTGCAAGATCTTGAACAGTAGTAAATCCGTCAAAAGTTTCTCCTACCCTTTTTACGTTCTTTCCACTGATAATCATAGGAGTATGTGTACCTCCTTCGGTTGCATACCCTTTAAAGTATCTGAAAGGTGCATTACCTGCCTCAGCCCATTGACTCCCATAGGAAATATATGAATTTTCATTACCCATATTTTCGTACTCCTCGTTGTAATAAGTTCTTAGAACTTTATATTCCTCCAAATTATAAAAATCTTCATAGGCTGCTCCGTTGTCAGACATAAAAACAATAAGAGTATTTTCATACATCCCATTGTCTTTAAGGTACTTCACTAGTCTTCCCACATTGTAATCCAAGTTGTTGACCATGCCAGCATAGAGCTCCATTTTCCGAGCTTCTCTCTTTTTTTCATCATCAGACAAGGAATCCCAAGGCTTTACTGATTCATGTAAAGGAGGAAGAGTAGTATTTTGGGGTATCAAACCTTCTTTTTTAAGGCTATTCAGTCTTTTTTCTCTCAAGGCTTCATACCCTTCATCGTACCTTCCTTTGTATTTCTCCCAATATTTTTTGTCTACCTGCAATGGCCAATGAGGAGAGGTATAGGCTCCAAATGCAAAAAAGGGCTGGCCATCCTCTTTATTTTGGCCAATGTATTCGATCAGTTTATCTGTGTAAAAATCTGTGGAATAATTGCCCTCTTCCCAATTTGCTTCTT
>JBCBCD010000399.1:0-6520 GCA_038530915.1 Bacteroidota bacterium | reverse complement strand
CTGCGAAAGCAAAAAACCTTTAATAATTCCATCTTTTTCAAATTCAAAAATTCCGGCTAGTTTATTATCTCTGAATGTATTTTCTTTAAACACTTTTAAGGTCGACACTTTTTTCCCTGCTCTGAAAAGTTCCAGCTTACCATCACTGACTTTGATCTTAAATTCGAAATCAAGTTCTTCTGAATAGTAGGTGCCCTCAAACTGTTGCAATTCTTTGGGTTTATAGTCGTGATAATCAAATTTATAATATTCTACTACTTGATCAGAATTGGGAAAATGATACTTCAAGATGTTAATTCCTGATTCGTAGAATTCAAAGCTGATTTTGGACGTCAATTCGTTGTTACCGTTCAACATTTGGAATTCATGATTTCCTAGTGAAACCAATCTGCTTTCGAATTTGTCGGGTCTATTGTATCTCATGATCCCCTGATCTCTATAGATGACTCTTTCCATTTTATTTTGAGGACTGTAATAAGAGCCCAGATAGGGTTTACTCTCCTTTTTAGATAGGATGAGATTTGGAATTGGAGTGTTTTTGTTTTTTGTTTTTTCTATTCCTATGTCTTTGAAAAGGATATCTGCTATTCGATTGGTGTAATAATTAGTATTGTACTTCAATGAGTTGGAAAAAATGATGATGGAAAAACCGTGGTCCTTGAAGTGGGTATGATTACCCTGAAAACCTCTGGAAAAACCTCCATGGCCTATGGTGGACTGTTCTTTATAACTAAAGTGCTCAAATCCCATGGAATAAACTAGCTGACGGCCATTGTCCAACTTTCCTTTTGTCAAAAGTAGAGAACCTAATTTATCCTGATCAAATAGTTTTTTTGTTAGGTATTTATCCCAAAGAGCCATGTCGTTGACTGTAGATATGATTTGGGCTACACTTACGGGAGGGGAGTCTCCTTTAGGAAATGGAGATAGGATATTGTTTCGATTCATCCGATAACCAACTACACTCGCTGTTTGATTACCTGCAAAATAGGTATTATTCATCCCAATGGGTTCAAATATATTTTCCTTAATGTAATCTCTGAAATCTTTGCCAGTAACTCGTGAAATTACCTCAGCTAACAACTCATAATTAGAGTTTGAATATAAAAAGTTACTTCCTGGTGTGAAATTCAACGACTTTTGCTTTTTGAGAAGCTCGATTATATACCCAATGGGTAAAAAATCGTCGAATACCTCTCCACGGAAGTAGAGTAAGTTGGAATAATCTTTTATGCCACTGCTGTGGTGCAGTACTTGGTATATGGTGGGATTGACTTCATAAGTCGGAAAATCTGTTATATACTCTTGGATAGGTGCGTTAAGCTCAATTGTACCTTCTAGAACCAACTGTGCTATAGTGACACCAATAAATTCTTTAGAAATGGAACTGAGAAAAAATGGAGTTTGTGGACTTAGCTGAGCAGCTTTTCCCATAACCTCTTTACCTTTTCCTTTAGCGTAGCTCTCCTCTTTGGTCACAATACCAATTATAATTCCTGGCTCGTTGGCATCTAGTTCGGACAGTATTTTATCTACTTTTAATTTTCCGTGCTCAGAAATTTGTGCCTTTAAATAAGTGAAAAGAAACAAGCTAGTGAAAATGAAATAAAATGGTTTGAGATTCATGCTTTTGTAGTTTATAGAACAAACTTAATGGATTCTCCTCAATACCACACCGCAATCACCCCCGCCACAATCAAAAAAGCCAAAATAAAAAACAAATGCGGCAATATTATCTTCCAATCAACTAGGGTTTTCTTACTCCTGTTCAGGCCATCAAAGGCACCAAATAAAAACATGGAGCCCATGGTGCCCAATGCACCTAGAAATAAGATTTCTTCTAAACTTTTGGAGGATTTGGTCAGAAAAAGATAATACACATACATAAAGAAGGAAACGCATACGATTCCCAGTACAAAACCAACGATTAGAAAACCCAAATAGTAATTTTCAGAAATGGCGTTTCTTGGGATGTTGCCGGTATTTACCTGCATCTGTTGGTAATTGATGCTTTCGTCATCCAACTCTGATTCAAATCGAGAAATGAGTTCGATCAGTGATCTGGTGATTCGGTTGTGTTCTTGGGCAGCATCTTCGCTTTGAATTACACCTAGGAGTTGATCTTTTTTTGTTTTGTTGAGAGTACTGCTTAATATGGTAATGTCATTATAAATACCGCGATACTTTTTGTTATCCAGGTTTTGGATGTTCTTGATCATTAGGTTCATGGCTCTTTTTAGCTCACCCAAAACGATGGCTTCTCTGGCCAGATCTGTGAAGATTTCAATGTTATCTGTATTGTTTGTTTTGGTAACCATTATCAAGATTTAGTTATTTCACTCGCTTAAATTTGAGTGAACAGGCTATGTAAAATACTTATTTATTCACTTTTATCGTCCCCCAACGCTCCTTTAATCTTCTTAATCAACTTCTTTGCTTCCAGATCACACAAAAACAAATTCAAATAAATGAAATTGTGCCTTGCATATTTTTCATTGAGCGTATTTCTAGTCTGAATGGTAGATAGACTAGCAATTATTTGTTCTGGATATTCAGTGAGAGAAGGGTTAGGCATCTCTATTCCAATTTTGAAGCCATGGTAATCTTGATATTGTTTATTGGAAATCAATAGATTTTTATTGATCAGTTGCTCAAATTCACTTTGATTGTTATTCATTTGATTTTCCAATTGGTTGTTTTGGGCAATGCGATCTTTAGAAATGAGGTAGTATTTTGATATTTCACTATATAGTTCTTCGTACCCAAAAAGCTTGGCATCATTTGAGTTTTGAATGTTCTGGAAGGAACGGTCATTAATGGAGAAAGTCCAATTTACATTGCTGACTGATAACTTAATGGAATCTATATCTGCCTTGTTAAATGTTTCCTTATTCAATAACCACTCTTCGATTTCTAATTGGTTTTGTAAGACTTCAAGCATTTTGTATAGATACAAAGTATCAGAAGTCAAATCCTCCAACATATCGTTTAAATAAATGCCCGATTGCTTCAATGCCTTTTGATCCTCATTGTAATTATTGGCTGAGAGGGCAATTAAAATGCCTATTACGACTAAGATGATTTCTCCAACTGCATAAAGCAGGTATTTGCTGAATTTATTTTCAGATAACAAGCGTTGTCTGATTCTTCGAAAAAGTTGTATCATTAAAAAATGATTTTTCGGTTTTGCTAATCCCTAACTCATTTCAAAAATAGTAATCTCTGGCCTTACATTGAATCGTACCTGCCATAAATGGCCTATTACTCTATTGATATACAACATTCTTCCATTTTTGAGTGATATTTCTATAACATCCCTTTTATTAAACGTACCAACATATAAAAAAAATTGACCACCGGACTCAAAAAAATAAAAGCCAAAACACCATAGTTGAAATTTTTGAAAATTCTTAATCTCTCCTTGCCACTTTTTCTATTACCTAGTTCAGCAATCCAGTTGTATGTATAAAAAATATTAGCGAAAAAAAGGACAAAAAGCCAAGTGATAGGCTCTACAGCGTCCTTACCTTCTTCTACATTGGCAAATAGGCGAATCAACAGCATGCTTACCTCACTTCCTATCATCAAAATGAAATTAAAAGGAACCCTCATTAATTCCCACCAAAGGAATGGATGAAGGGGTTTGGAGGGTTGATCCTCGGGTTCTGGAGCATCTAGTATTATCATAGCTTATTTAATGTAGAAGACTTTTGATCCATTGTTGCATTGTACTCTAGCTTAACCCATCCTTTTTTCATAGCCACATCAGTTGACATAAAGATAACTTCTCTACATCGGTTAATTGCTTTCTGTAGAGTAGCTAGTAATATTAACTGTTTATTTTTTGCTTTTAAAATTCTTAAGATAATGATAATTTGTATCACTTAATGGAATGTATTATCAAAGTTTATCCGGAGGAGACACCTCATCCATTAATAGTAAACCATCAAAATGTTTTGCTAAATTCATCTCATTCGAATTGTATAAATCGATGAATGTGTCATTGACAATAATAGGATTGAAAAGCCATGAGTTCTTCTGGTTTTGTTTGTCAGGGATAGGGATGAAATTGACTGAATGATTTAAAGACTGTATAACCCTCTTTAGATCAAGCTTCTCAGTTGAAATAGGTGAGAGTTGTTTTTCTCTACCGAAATTATCTGCATAACTGCCTTTACCAGCAAAGACACCTAGGGAATACATCTCTTTACTGTATTTTTCTTTTAAAAATTCACCCATCACTTCTTGTTTTTCATTGTATTTGGCGATGTGGAAATTGTGGGCAATGATAATTACTTTTTCTTCCGGATAGATTTTATTTATCAGCCAATCCACATTAGAAGCCATTATGGAATCTCTTGTCGTCCAACGCTGATTCCAATCTTTGTCTTTGGCAAAATCTAAGAAGTAAGTTAAATAAGCTATTCGATTTATAAGCGTACGACGGATGAAGAGCAGGGTGGGTTTATCTTTTCCATTTTGTTTATTATCCAGCTGATTAATTAACAGCTGATAATCATTAATCAATTGCTCAGTTGCTACTTTGACACTATCATATACCACCTTGCGATTGGTCAACTTACTTTTTTGGGTGCCAAAACGCTTTTCTATTTCTATAAAGCGATCTTGGTCAAGGTTTAGATCCTTGATGCTTTTTTCTAAAAAAGCACTAAAGTTATTGCCTGTGCGTTGCACATCAAATCCACTAAGAGATAAGTCATTGTTTTTAATATAAGACATCAGCTTAGCAAAAGCTTGGGTTCTCCACCCTCCCAAAAGCCCCGCTGTCATTCGGCCGGTACTTAATTCTTCTTTTTGGAAATCAACCACAGCCAATTCTCCAATACCGGATTCAAATAGGATGGTGGTAAATCCTAATTCATGGTGTAAGTATTGAATCAAGTCATTTCTAAGCTCAAAGATTTCTTTTGAGCCATGATTGAATTCTCCCAACATCACCAAGTTTTTTCCTTTCAACTGTTTTTTGAGTGCTTTCCAATTATATGTTGTTGAACCCTTTTTCAATTCAATAGGAGTGCTGTTTTTCTTTAAATAGTGTTGCTCAAAGGCAGACAAGTGCTGTGAATGTGCATCCACAGAGCACAAAAAAAAGATCAAAAACACTAAAGAGAAATGGCTAAATAAGAAACTAAAGTTGTTAGGATTTTTCATTATTACATTTGGCTTTATTATAGGATGCAATCATTAAAGTAAGACCCTACTCAATCCCCAAATACTCCCTCGCCTTCTCCTTGTCAAAATTGCTCCGCTTAAATGGATGAGCTTCGGTATTGAAAGTATACTCCTCAAAAAGGTAGTCCGTTTGATGGCTAAAAGTTAAGTAGAGGTATTTAAGGGTTTCTGCAAAAAAGAAGGTCGGCATATAATCGCGTTTCTCTTTGATAGCCACATCTTCAATGGAAGTGAAAGCCACATCCGTTTTGCAAAACTTCTTAATGTCTGACCAGTACTGCTCGTTCATTTTGTAAAAGGTAGAATCACCAGTCACATTGAAAAGGTAATAGGCGGATTCAATGATTTCAGGGTTCAAATCATAGACTGGATAAGTAGGTACTTCTTTTTTATAGTCATAAATCATAGGTTCCAGACCGTATTTGTTCCAAAGCCAGTCCCAGGTATGTTGGAGTTCGATGGCTTGTTCCTCATATCCTGAGATAGATAAAATGGCAGGCAAGAAAGCATCGTATAGTGTCACTAAAGCACTATTATGTTCTCCGGTTTCCATATTGACTCTACCATACCAGAGTCTATCGTCATGGTATTCGGGAAGGTATTTTTGGACGGCAGCAATAGATGTTTTCCATATTTCACCCATCTCTTCATCACCAAAGAGTAAATAACTCTTGTATAGGTACTCGTAATAGGAATCTGCTCCTGCACAAATGTGGCTATTGCGCCAAACAAGATCTCCCGTAGTAGCATTTATACCATCACTGAGTAGGTCCAAGTCAGAACGACGTTCAAAAACAGCAAGTGTCGCCTTCTTGCCGACTTGATAATATTTTGGATCTTGAGTATAATAACTCAAAACACCCATTTCAAAAGTATAAGTTGCAGCTTCTGCTAGGTTGACAGTATCACCTCGTGTTTCACCTGTTTTTAAATTTACCCAATATGTAGGAACTCCGGTTGGAGTCCCAAATGCAGGCAAAATTCGGTCTGCAAAGTCTCTGGCTTTATCAAGAATGGCTGGATTCTGAGAGAGCTCATACATAGATAGTAATCCACCCAATATTCTGATGTTCACTTCAAAAACTTTGGCACTTATGTCTTTGTTAAAATCAAGCGAGTCAATGACATAGTTTTCAATTTCTTGGGCTTCTTCAACTAATCCCATCAAATAAAGCGTGCTATAAGCATCGATTGGTGAAATGTACAAAGGTTCTGAGTACCAATTTTGAGAACTCTTAGTAAGTGGTTTCAATACATATTCTCCGCATGCTTAAGCTTTGTTGGATTGCCAGGCACGGAGGGTCTCATCTACTATTTCCTGAGCGAG
>JBCBCD010000398.1:0-6550 GCA_038530915.1 Bacteroidota bacterium | reverse complement strand
TAGAAGCAGTATTCCACTAGCACCCTTTCAGCAAAAATCTGAGAATGGTCCTCAACTCGCTTATAAAGGCCCTAAGTTAGGTGAGATTGCTGCTTATAGCGATATTCAGGAAGAAAGGCCTATAAAAGAGGATAAGCAAAGAGAATTGATACATGGCTATATGGCATCAGTAAGTTATGTAGATGCTCAAATTGGTCTCCTTTTGGATAAGCTGGAAGAACTTGGCATTGCAGATAATACAATCATTTGCCTCTGGGGTGATCATGGTTTTCACCTGGGTGATCATGGCCTATGGACGAAGCATACCAATTTTGAGCAAGCGGTACGTTCTCCTATGATTATCTCATCCCCAGCTGGATTTACTCCTTCAAAAACCAATGCTCCTGTAGAATTTGTAGATATCTTTCCCACACTTTGCAGTTTGGCTGATCTGGATATTCCAAAATACCTTCCTGGGAAAAACCTGGTTCCGATTATGAAAGGCTCCTCTAAGTCGGTTCGACATTCAGCAATGGCACAGTACACCAGGGGGCCATCCAGAATGGGATACACTTTAAGGAGTGAAAGGTATCGCTACGTGAAGTGGATCGAGATGAAGTATTACGAGGGAGAGATGAAGGGAAGTCTTATTACTAATGAATTATATGATTATGAAAAGGATCCTTTGGAAACAATTAACTTAGCTGACGATCCAAAATATCGCAGGATCATAGCAGAATTTGAGCGAGAATTTAAATCAAGAAACGTAGCGCAAACCAGAAGCAAGTAACACGATATGAAATTGCACCTCATCAACAGAAAAAGTACAGACAATTGCTCTTGGACAGTTCGAAAAAATAGTGGCAAGCATTTTTTAAAGCTTTGGCATTATCATCCTGAACTAGAGCTTGTAGTGATCTTAAAAAGTACTGGATTTCAGTTTATTGGGGATAGTATTGAAACATTTGGCCAGAATGATTTGATTCTGATTGGTAAGAATTTACCACATATGTGGTTTAATGATGATCCCTATTTTAGAAAAGATTCTGACCTAACCGCCGAGGCTATTGCAGTTCATTTTAGGGAGGATGTCTTTGGAGAGGGCTTTCTTACTATGCCAGAGATGCGTCGCATTGCCGAACTATTTCAGAGAGCACGCTGTGGGATAAAATTTTTTAATATTGGATGGAAGATCCGTAAGGAAATAAGCAATCTTATCCAGCTGGAAAATTTTGAACGCACCCTTCATCTGATCAGAATTTTAGATAAACTTGCCAGACACAATCAATATAAATTATTAGCAAGCGAAGGATACCTAAGTTCACTTGAGCATACTGAAAACAAGAGCATGGATGAAATTTATGCCTACGTTTTTAATAATTTTAAAAAAGGGGTTGACTTAGAAACAGCAGCCCAAATTGCCAATATGAACCCTTCTGCATTTAGCCGATCCTTCAAACGTATTAATCAAAAATCCTTTACCAAGTATGTCAATGAAATTAGGATTGGTTTTGCTTGCCGACTTTTAATGGAGAATAAATTAAATATTACCGCTATTTGTTATGAATCGGGCTTCAGAAATCTCTCCAATTTCAACCGACAGTTTAAGTTGATTATGAATATGTCACCAAGCGAATTCCAGAGCCATTACCACAAAAAATGATCTTATTTTTAGGTTTTTAAGCTGAAGTGCAAAAAAAGTATCATAAATGGCTATATGATTTGTAGTGAAAGGGAAGGATAGGGAGTAATTTTGATTTGACAGTATGTCTTATGTTGTAATAAAATTCTGAATTTAGGTTTTAAAACAAATAAGGTATTGAATACTCTTGGGTAGAAGGATTTCTTGAAAGATATTTTACGGATTCATTTAAAAAGAGAGGTTTGATCTCCAATGAAGTACATCCATTCATCTACTAAAAATTCTTAAGCTGAATTATGAGTTCAATTATTATTACGGAATTACAAACCAAAGATATTCGTTTTCCAACTAGTAAGTATTTGGATGGGTCAGATGCTATGAATCCCGATCCTGATTATTCAGCTGCTTATGTCATTTTGAAAACCAACCATCCCCAAGATATTGAAGGACATGGCCTGACTTTTACGATCGGGCGAGGCAATGAGATCTGCGTAGCTGCGATTAAAGCATTATCCTATTTAGTCGTGGGTAAGTCTCTTGAGTCTTTAACCAGTAACATGAGTACTTTTTGGAAAATGATTACCGGAGATAGCCAACTCAGATGGTTGGGACCAGAAAAGGGAGTTATCCATTTAGCAACCGGCGCAATCGTCAATGCAGTTTGGGACTTATATGCTAAGATAGAAGGAAAACCACTATGGAAGTTATTAGCAGATATGACACCTGAGGAATTGGTGGCTTGTATAGATTTTACCTATATAAGCGATGCTATTACTCCTGAGGAAGCATTACAGTTACTTAAATCTAAGGCTGACTCCAAACAAACTCGCATTGATCAACTATTAGAACATGGATATCCTGCTTACACCACTTCAGCAGGTTGGTTGGGCTATTCTGATGAAAAGATGCGCAGGTTATGTAGAGAAGCAAACGAAGAAGGTTTTACCCATTTGAAAATGAAAGTTGGGTCCAACCTGGAAGATGATTTGCGACGAGCAAGTATAATTCGGGAAGAAATCGGAGATGACTTACAGTTGATGATGGATGCCAATCAAAAATGGGATGTAGATGAGGCCATTAAAAACATGGAAGCATTAGCCAAATATCGTCCCTATTGGATAGAGGAACCCACAAGTCCGGATGATATTTTAGGTCATGCCACAATAGCAAAAAGAGTTGCTCCAATCAAAGTAGCTACAGGCGAACATTGCCAAAATAGAGTGATGTTTAAACAGTTAATGCAAGCCGGGGCTATTGAAATTTGCCAAATTGATAGCTGTAGAGTTGGAGGCGTAAATGAAATATTGGCCATCCTTTTAATGGCTGCCAAGTTTAATATTCCGGTTTGTCCTCATGCAGGAGGAGTTGGACTTTGTGAATATGTTCAGCATCTATCGATGATTGATTTTATTGCTATCAGCGGTTCCTTGGAAAATAGAATAATTGAATATGTAGATCATTTGCACGAGCATTTCTTAGATCCGGTAGTAATAAAAAATGGAGCTTATATGCCCCCTTTTGCTCCCGGATATAGTATTACCATGAAAAAAGGTTCACTTAAAAAATACAGCTTCCCCAATGGAGAAGCATGGATTAATCATAGCTAAAATGAAATTTAGTTTAAAAAATAAAAATGCCATTATCACAGGTGGTGGAAGTGGAATAGGGAAGGCGATAGCTGAGACCTTTGCTGACATGGGGGCTACTGTTAATATTCTGGATATGAATATGGACGTAGCTAATGAGACAGTCAATGAGATTAACAGCAAACATCATGCTGCTTTTTCTTACCAATGCAATGTCTCGAATTATGAAAATGTAGAGCGGGTGATTGATGATATAATTACAACCCAAAACGGTGTCGATATCTTGATCAATAATGCAGGTATTGGCTTTGTTGGAAATATTGAAAATACGTCTGAAGAAGATTTGGACAGGTTATATGATGTAAATATCAAAGGGGTATTTAATTGTGCTAAAGCACTCATCCCTCATTTTAAAGAAAGGCATAAAGGGGTGATCATCAATATGGCTTCTATTGCTTCTTCAGTGGGCTTGATGGATCGGTTTGCATACTCCATGACAAAGGGTGCTGTCTTAACGATGACCTATACAATAGCCAAGGATTATCTAAATCATAACATTAGATGTAATAGCATTTCTCCTGCTCGAATCCATACGTCGTTTGTAGATGGATTTATTGCAAAAAATTATCCCGGAAGGGAGAAAGAAATGTTCGAGAATCTGTCAAAGACGCAACCTATTGGTAGAATGGGAAAACCTCAAGAGGTTGCTGATTTAGCCTTGTATTTGTGTTCGGATGAAGCCTCTTTCATTACTGGAACGGATTTTCCAATTGATGGTGGATTTATAAAATTGAATAATTGAAAACTTAACAAATGAAATTAATAAGGTTTGGTGAAGTAGGACACGAAAAACCTGGAATAGAATTACCAAATGGTGTACGAATTGACGTTTCCGCCTTTGGTGAAGATTACGATGAAAAATTCTTTGCTACAGCAGGTCTTGAACGACTTGAAAAATGGCTTGAGGATAATAATAAGTTTCATACATTACTTAATAGTGGGGTTCGACTTGGGCCTCCTGTTGCTCGCCCTTCAAAAATTGTTTGTGTTGGTTTAAACTATGCAAAACATGCTGAGGAGAGTGGAATGGCAGTACCAAGCGAACCCGTTTTATTTTTTAAGGCAACTTCGTCTATCATTGGACCACATGATCAGGTCATCTTACCGAAAGGAAGCGAGAAATCAGATTGGGAGGTAGAATTAGCAGTGGTAATAGAGAAAAAAGCATCCTATGTCTCCAAGGAAGATGCAATGGATTATGTAGCTGGTTACATGGTGCATAATGATATCAGTGAAAGAGCTTTCCAATTAGAAATGCAAGGACAATGGGTTAAGGGAAAGAGTTGTGACACTTTTGCTCCAATCGGACCATATTTAGTGACCAAATCGGAAGTACCGGACCCACATAACTTAGATCTGTGGTTGAATGTAAATGGAGAGCAATTACAGAAGAGCAACACTTCAGATTTAATTTTCGATATACCCACCTTAGTGAGTTATATAAGTCGTTTTATGACATTATTACCCGGAGACATTATTTCGACAGGCACACCTTTTGGTGTAGGTTTAGGCTTAAACCCGCCTAGATATTTGAAGGCTGGAGATGTAATGGAATTAGGAATTGAAAAACTAGGCATTTCAAAACAACAGGTAAAAGCATTTGAATAGATGAGAATTGATACCCATAACCACTTTTGGGAATATGATCCTATTCGAGATAGCTGGATTGATGACTCCATGGGAGCAATCCGCAGAGATTTCTTACCACAGGATTTATTCCCCATCCTTCATAAAAGCAAGGTGGATGCATGCATCACAGTACAAGCCAATCAGTCTGAAAAGGAAACGACCTTTCTTTTAGAATTGGCAGAGGAAAATAGCTTTATTAAGGGGGTGGTTGGATGGGTAGATCTATTAGCTGATAATGTTGAAGAACGCCTGGCATTCTTTTCAGAACAACCAAAGCTGAAGGGCATTCGACATATCCTTCAGGCCGAACCAAATGATTTTGTTCTTAGGAAGGATTTTCAAAATGGAATAGCTCATTTAAATAAGTTTAAGCTCGTTTATGATATCCTCATTTATCCTTCCCAAATAGCGAATAGCATCAATTTGGTGGAGAAATTTCCAGATCAAACTTTTGTATTGGATCACGTAGCAAAGCCTGATATCCGCAATAACCAAATCCTACACTGGAAAAAAGACATTGAGATCTTAGCCAGTTATCCTAATGTATTCTGTAAGGTCTCAGGTTTGGTAACTGAAGCTAGCTGGAATAATTGGAAATATGAAGACTTCAAGCCTTATTTGGATGTTGTTTTCGAAGCATTTGGGGTCGAACGCATAATGTTTGGTTCTGATTGGCCAGTCTGTTTATTGGCCGCTAAATATGATGAAGTGATAGGTATTGTAGAGCGTTATATTTTACAATTAAGCAAAGAAGAAAAAAACAAAGTTATGGGCTTGAATGCCATGAAGGTGTACGGAATTTAAAACCAATAATTGAATCATGGATTTACAACTTAAAGATAAAATAATTGTAGTTACTGGCGGTTCAAAGGGGATTGGCCTTGGCATTACTCAAGTATTAATTGAGGAAGGAGCTTTTCCGGTAATTGTTACCAGAAATGAAGCAAGTGCTCAAAATGTTCTCAAAGATATTAAAGCAAAGGGAGGGCAAGCTCAATATGCAATAGCAGAACTTTCTAGGCCTGAAGAATGTGAAAAGGCCTGCCAGCAAATCATAAAAGAATTTGGCCGAATAGATGGATTGGTTAATAATGCAGGAGTTAATGACGGAATAGGCCTTGAAAATGGATCTTATGAAGGTTTTATAGAATCCCTTAAACGCAATGTAGCTCACTATTATTTAATGACTCATTTGCTGTTACCTGAACTGAAAAAAAGCAAGGGCGCAATTGTCAATATAGGGTCCAAAACGTCGGTGACTGGCCAGGGAGGTACTTCTGGCTATGCTGCCGCAAATGGCGGACGTAATGCCTTAACTCGAGAATGGGCCGTAGAATTACTTCCTTATGGAATTAGGGTAAATGCCATCATAGTAGCAGAATGTTATACCCCGCTTTATGAAAAATGGATTAAAACTTTTCCTAATCCAGAAGAAAGGCTTAAGGAGATTACTCAAAAAATTCCATTAGAAAAGCGAATGACTTACCCGGATGAAATTGCCAATACGGTAGCATTCTTACTTTCAAAAGTATCAGGACATACTACCGGTCAGCTACTTTATGTGGATGGAGGTTATGTGCATCTTGATCGTGCAATCACCTAAGAGTATGTTTAAATTTCTAACTTCTGAAAACCAATGTTTTATGAACCTAGC
>JBCBCD010000397.1:0-6571 GCA_038530915.1 Bacteroidota bacterium | reverse complement strand
TTACACCGGCGATAACCCTTATATAACCAAATTGGTGCTCCTTCAATTGGTAATAGGGGGCTCATGTCTGTTTGTTTCACATCAGGCTCGCAATTACATCAAAGGGAAAGGTTGGATACACTTGAGCCCTGATAAACTTATCGGTAGGGCATTATTATTGAACCTGGTTTCAGCTATACTCGCTCAGATCATAATTCATACAATTATGTATACTGCCTTAGAGTGGTATGAAATCTCTCCATTAGATTGGAAATCGATTCCATTTTACACATTCAATGTATTTTTCCTTTTTGTTTTATGGTCCTTAATTTACTTTGCTTTCCATTATTTTGAGTTGTCTCGCCAGTCTAAAATGGAAAAACTTCAAGCGCAATCTTCACAAAGAGAGGCAGAATTAATTGCCTTAAAAGCTCAGATCAATCCACATTTTCTTTTCAATTCCTTGAATAATATTAGAGCATTGATATTGGAAAACCCTATGAAAGCAAGAGATATGGTAACCAATCTATCTGATTTGCTAAGGTATTCCATACAATTTAGCAATCAGGAAATGGTAAGTGTACAGTCAGAGATGGAAATAGTTGAAAATTACCTGGAATTGGAATCAGTACAATATGAAAATCGATTGAGCTATCAACTTGAAATTGATGAGCGTACTTCTGAAAAAAAGATACCACCTATGGTGATTCAATTGTTGGTAGAAAATGCTGTAAAACATGGCATATCTCAATTACCAGATGGAGGAACAATTTCTGTGAAAACTTCACTGATGGACGACGATTTGATCATCAATGTACAAAATACTGGAAGCCTGGTCAATAATAAAGCAGGAGGTATCGGTATAAACAATGCGATAGATAGAATTAGAATGCTATTTGCAGTTGATCCCTTTTTTGATTTGATGGAACAAGAAGGAACGGTTTTAGCTACTTTAAAATTACCAGCAAAAATATGAAAGCTTTAATTGTTGATGATACCAGATTGGCTAGACAGGAATTGAGATTTCTGCTTAAAAAGTTTAAAGAAGTAGAAGTAGTTGGTGAAGCAGTAAATGCTATGGATGCTAAAGAAAAAATAGAAGAACTTAAACCTGAAGTTCTTTTTTTAGATATCCAAATGCCTGGTAAAGATGGCTTTGAACTGCTTGAATCACTGGATGAAGTACCTGAAGTTGTATTTGTAACGGCTTACAACCAATACGCTATTCAGGCTTTTGATTACAATGCCTTAGACTATTTGCAAAAACCAGTAACAGAGGATAGACTTAGATCAGCTGTCGCAAAACTAACTGAAAAAGTAAAACTGAATTCAGGGAATTCTAAAGATCTCTTAACTGAAGAGAGTCAGGTATTTGTTAAAGATGGAGATAATTGTTGGTTTGTGACTTTAAAAGACATCCGTTTGTTTGAGGTGATGGACAATTATACCCGGATCTACTTTAATGATGTTAAACCGATGATTCCTAAATCTCTAAACTATTTGGAAAGTAGATTGGATCCTAAAGTCTTTTTTAGAGCCAATAGACAACAAATCATTAACCTAAAATGGATTGATAAAGTAGAACCTTGGTTTAGTGGTACCATCCGGCTTAATCTTTTGGATGGAACAGAAATTGAAGTTTCCAGAAGACAATCAGTAAAATTCAAAGAGGTAATGAGCTTTTAGTTGATAATTATTATTGTTTACTCCTTAAAAACCCATTTGACTCTCAATTATCTGTCGTGTTTCTTACTATTGTTATACTAATAGTATTAAGTAAAGGGATAAGTGGTTGGCCAAAAATAACTATTACTTTATGATGTCATCTTTTGGAGCTGCTCTTCGTTAAATTCTCAGCTGATGTGAATCACCTTGCGAATTTGCCTTGATCAGCTCCAAAAATCCGATCGATCAAAAACACTACTTATTTCTGTCCAATCACTTACTTGGTTTTTTAAAAGAACGGGATGAGGATATTTGATTTTATCTTGTTAGTCGGAGTTATTCAGGGTACTTTTTTAACAATGGGCTTGTTGGTCAAGAACTTTAATAAAAAAAAGCAGAACTATTATTTCTTTGCTTTGATATCATTGATTTCAATTACATTATTATCGAAGTATTTATTTAATGCCGAAAGGTATCAACAAAACCCACATATTTGGTATTTTTTTGATATTGTAGCTTACGCCATAGGACCACTTTGGTATTTTACCATTCAGAAAAGTATAAAACCCAAAGTAGTTTTAAGTAAACTGGATTGGTTAATGTTGAGTCCAATTCTATATCATATTCTATTTTTAATTCAATTGCTTTTTTTAAGTAAAGAAGAAATATTGTCTAAAGAAGGCAGCATATGGTTTGAAGGTGGTTTTTATGTTTTTTGTTTGACCATATTTATTGTTAATGGAGGGTATTTACTTAAAGCACATTTGACATTGAAGCAACATAAAGATGCCCAGTTTCCTACTTTGCTGATCAATGGTCAATATGCTTTTATTACCATCATTGCTATTTGGATATTGAGTTTTATTGCCAGTTTTGTACTCTCCAACGAATATTATATCAATCTCAATGCTTATCAAATTGCTTTTGTAAGTATGGCCTTTTTAGCCTTTGGGCTGGCCTTTTTGGCCTTAACCCGACCTGCCTCATTTTATTTTCTCAATCAGACCTATGATGGCAGTGAAGCGTATGTTTTACAAAAAATTGCAGAGCAAATAGAATGGGTCATGCAAGAGCACGAACCATTTCTCAATAAAAGCTACAGTTTGTCTGATCTATCAGAAGCAGTGGGCGCTAACACTGTGCTCACAAGTAAAGCCATAAATAGAATTTTGAAAACCAGCTTTGCAGATTTGATGAACGAATATAGAATCAAGCATTTTATTAAAATGGCCAGAAGTGAGAAAATGAAAAACCTTACCCATTGGGCAATCGCTCAGCAAGCAGGCTTTGGTAATAAAGTGAGTTTTTATAAGGCTTTTAAAAAATTGAGAGGAACAACTCCTAAAGCTTTTTTGGTATCGATGGAAGTGTGAGAATTTCAATGATACGGTCTCTCTCTTTGAATTCTCCAGCTGATACTATGTTATTTGATTTTATTTTCCATTAAAAATCTCCAAATTCAAAGAATCTGGAATAACAAAAACTCTATTAACTAATAATCCTAAGAAGGCTGTACTATACTTGTGCAATCTTTATTCAATTAAATCACTCGACCATGCAGAAGTTTTATTTTTTGTTTGTCTTTTTGTTTTTGTCCTCTTATAATGTATTTGCACAATTCCATACCTTGAAAATGCCTCAAAGTAGTAATGAGGTATATGAACAACAAACCATTGGGGTTACTGATATTAAGGTGCATTATCATAGTCCGGCAGTTAGAGGAAGAAATGTTTGGAATAATCAAAATGTTATTCCACAAAACGGGAGTCCTATTCCTTGGCGAGCTGGAGCAAATATGAATACAACGATTTCCTTTAGTACAGATGTAAAAATCAATGGTCAAGATTTGCCAAAAGGTAAATATGGCTTTCACATCATTCCCAATGGAAACAACCACACTCTACTATTTGCACATAACAACAACCTTTGGGGAAGTTATTATTTAGATGTTGATCAGGATGTAAGCCTCAAAGTTGAAGTACAGGATACAGTTTGTACTTTTTCTGAAAAATTGGATTTTGAGTTCCTACCGCATGATAGAGATAAAATAGTAGTTGCTTTAGAGTGGGCAGATAAACGGATTCCTTTTACAGTGTCAGTAGACTTAAAAAATACAGTTGTAACAAGTTTGAGATCTGAGCTGAGAGGTGAAAATACCTATCGTTGGCAAGCATGGAATGATGCAGCCAATTGGTGCTATAACAACGATACAAACCTAGAAGAAGCTTTAGAATGGGCAACAAGATCCATAGAAGGCGGATACAATGGTTTTGGTGCTGATAAAAACATGCAAAATATCACTACTAAAACGAAACTCTTAAAGAAATTGAATAGGGAAGAAGAGTCAGAGAAACTTTGGGCAGAAGTTTTGGAAATGAACTATGAAGCCCAGGAATCCAATAGTTTTATGGTCTACTTATTGAGAGACAAAGAGTATAAAAAGGCAGTAATGTTTGGAGAAAACACAATTGAGAAGTTTCCTAATGTTTGGTTTGTTCAATTAAATACCGGAATCGCTTATTACTTTAATGGAGATAAGGAGGATGCCTTGAAAGCTATTGAGAAAAGCATAGAGCTTGCTCCAGAAAATTTCAAAGGCAGAATAGGTGAAATTGCAAAGGAAGTAGAAGCAGGTACTTTCAAATTGTAATTTTATTTACAAGGGGTATTAAATACTCCTTGTTTCACCAATATGCTAACCACTTAATAAGGAATAACCATATTCAAAATTTAATCAATAGGCTTATGATTTATAGATCCCCCTTATTACTGTTTATCTTTTTTTCAATCAACGTGTTTGCTCAAAAAAGCTACCCACCTCCAGGGCAAATGATTGATATGGGCGGATATGAGATGCACCTATTGGTTGAAGGCAAACATGAAAAAGGCCCTACTGTTATTTTCTTTCATGGAGCTGGTGATATTGCGTTACATTGGCAATTGGTGTTACCTGAAGTGGGTAAGTTTGCTAATGCCATAGCTTTTGACCAAAATGGAGAGGGCTGGAGTGAACATGGTCATGGTATGTCTTTGCACCAACAAGTTTACGATAGTCATGAAGCTTTAAAAAAAGCTGGCTTTACCCCTCCATATATAGTAGTAGGGCATTCACTAGGTGGTATTTTGGGCCACCTTTTCACCATGAAATACAAGGAAGAGGTGGCTGGTCTTGTATTGGTAGATGCAACTCATCCAGATGTGGTATTGAAAATATTCAATAAGGATACCAAAAAAATGGAATGGAAAAAAATGAGATTGACAGCGGATCAATCCATCCCTGCTTTGATTGAGAAACCAGTAACTGAGCCTAAAGAGCTGTCTTCATTTAAACCGCGTAGAGACTTTGGTGAACTACTTGACAAATTTTCAGAAAGAGACCGTACTCTGATGAATTGGATCTATAATGAACGCCCTTGGACTTATGTAAAAGGACAAAGCAATACCTACGAAGCAGAGATCTTTCAGGAAATGTATGCCAACTATGAAAATTATAAAATAGGAACTATGCCATTAATTGTTATCTCTGGCAAGAATAAAGGTCTTCCAAAAGGTGATGACAATTGGAGCTCTGAAGACTTAGATAAACATAGAAAACAATTGCAGCAAGACTTGTTGACATTATCTACAAATAGTAAGCACCTCATCGCTAAGAAAAGTGGTCATCACATCCATATAGATGAACCGAACTTGCTTGTTAAAACCATTAAGAAGTTGGTCAAAAAGAGGAGGTAATAAAACTCAGCTTGGTTTTAGTTCTTTTGAAAAGCATATTGCTTCTGATATGCTTTTGGACTCATTCCGGTTTCTTTTTTAAAGGCAGCATAAAAAGCAGATGGTGTATTGAAGCCATTTTCATAAGCCAATCCTTCAATTTTAAGGAACTCAGAACTTTGGTTGAGCAATTGTTCCTTTACATCTCTTATCCTAAAATAATTAATCGTTTCAGGAAAAGTCTTTTGGTATAACTTATTGACTGACTTTGAGACCTGATAAGAGGGTAATTGAGTTTGCTTTGCAAATTCACTAATGTTTAAGTTTCTTTTTAGGTATATTTTTTCTTCTTCTAATGCTGTTTTGACTCGTAAAACAATCTCCTTTGGAATACTTTCGGCTTGAGTTTTGTTTAAAGCAACAGATGTGGTAAGTGCAAGTATAAATGCATAATAAATAGGAATGGATGCAATGCCTGAACCAATAGCATATTGTAACATGGTATCTGTAAGGTGTTGGAAAATAAAAGAAGCCCAAACAACAGAAACTACAATTAGAATGCGTTGGTCCCATTTTTGTATAACTTTAGATTCATAATCAGCTTTAAAATGTTTGATCCAGGCCAGTATCAAATAAACCAGTAAAATTACTGTAGTAAGTTTATAGAGTATGGTAACATTAGTTAGGTTGAGAAAATAAACAACAACGGCACCAATAATGGGAAGTGTCGCATTCACATAATCTTTTTGATCTAAATCGTCTTTTTCAGCACTGCTATTTCTAATATACAGATAGGTCAAAGGCCCGATGCTTGCTAAACCAAGAAACCCAAGCGCTAAGCCAATAGGAGCAACATCATATAGGATGAAAAACCAAATAGATTTGGCCACTCTAAGTGCAATGGCAACGAAAACCAAACCCAGTAGCTTCAGGTTTAGGTTATTATCTTTTTTTAAATAGAAAAAATAGAAAGCAAGAAATAAACTACTTGCAACGGCTATTCCTGCAAACATGCCCAACAAACCTTCCGAATTCATATTGTTGTGATTTAGATAATCCTTTTATCTACTTAAATCCAAAATAGCCAATCTTATTATCTTAAAGACCTAAGGTTACGTTAAGAGATTTGAAAAAAATGGAATTCAACCTAAAAGCTATATGATGAAGTTGTTTAAGAATTCCTGATGATTTGATTGGTAATTGCTTGGAAGTCAAG
>JBCBCD010000396.1:0-6572 GCA_038530915.1 Bacteroidota bacterium | reverse complement strand
CCTTGAGACAAAATCTTCTCGATCAAAATGCAAAACTTATTTTTTTAGTTTTACTTAATGAATAGATATCTGATGAGTTTCTTTTCCTTTTTCAGAGATGATTTCCAAAAAATAGTTGCCAGATAAATGACTGATATCTAAGGTCATCCTATCTTGAGTCATGATTTTATTCATAATGAGAGCTCCCTTACTATCAAACACATTTATCGTTGCTTTATCTACTTCTGAACCCTTGATGCGGACCTCATCAATAGCAGGATTAGGGAATACTTCAAAATGAATAGAGGATGTTGCGGGATTTGAAATAGAGGTAACTTGATTTTCTACTACAATTTCTAAGCTTACTTGCTGTGCAACTTTGATCGTATCTTTGATTAGTATACCATTGGACTCATAAGAAATTTCGTGCGTACCTTTAAATACTCTTGTTTTTGCTATGCCTCCATTAGCAGATATTAAAGTAGTATCATTCCACCATTCATTAAATACAAGTCCAACAAAAGTATCATAAGATGGTGTTTTTGACCAATCTTGCCTGAATAGGTTTGTCCCTCCATTTTGCCATGTTGAACCATCCCAAAAGTTCCAAAATAAAAAGCCATTCATACTTTCATGACTAAATATAGCAGTAATGAAATCTCTTAGGTAATTGCCAGCCAACTCTTCTTCTACAAACGAAGGCATATCAAACTCAGTGATTTTTGCCTTCAATCCAAATTCATTGTAAAAGTCGTCCAGTGTTTCGAGTATGGATGGAATGCCATTAGGAGAGCCTCCAATATGTCCCTGGAAGCCAATACCTTCAATTTCTACACCAGCATCTATAAGTTCCTGAGTAAACAATTTTAAATTATCATAATTGGTATTTCCGGGCTTAGTGTTTTGTGATAAGGTAACATAATCGTTTAACCATAATCCAACCTCCGGGTCTACTTCCTTACTTTTTTTAAAAATGTCAGCTAAAATCTCCCTTCCTGTCTCATACCCTGCTTCTCCTTTAAAATATTGTTCGAGACTTCTATTTGTTGTGATTTCGTTTAAAGCGTCCCATTCAGGAATAATCCCTTTAATGTTTGGATGACCCAATACCTCTTCTAAATGTTGATCAACTCTGTTCTTAATGTAGTTAAGGTCA
Source organism: Bacteroidota bacterium (assembly GCA_038530915.1). Classification (GTDB taxonomy): domain Bacteria; phylum Bacteroidota; class Bacteroidia; order Chitinophagales; family Saprospiraceae; genus JANQPA01. The sequence continues at coordinate 5,437 of JBCBCD010000396.1, read as the reverse complement.
TTTCGATTGGCACTTATGTCGCTGGGCATATTGCTTGCTCCTGGCCATACAAGTGTATGTCCTCTAATTTTTTTGCCCCGTTCAGTCAGCCAGGTAATTGCATTGATCAATTCAGATCTGTTTACTAACCATTCATCTTCCCATGCTGGCCATTTTAAATCATTCTCAAAAACAACCCAGTTGAATCCATGTCCATTGCCGTCCAGGTTAATAATTTTATCTTCATAAATGAGATTGTGATTATTATTTCCTGCAATTTGGTGGGCAGTAATTGCAGAACCGAAGGCAAATTCATGTTCAAGCATATTTACTTTTACTTCAACATCATCAATCAAATTACCATTTGAGTCTTTGATTATAATTTCCAAATCTGCTTTTCGTAAGCGCTCAATATTTTCAGCAGCTACAGCTCTCCATGGAGCATCAGCTTCAAAACCACCATATTTTTCTGTATTCTTCTGGTCGGGAAGATCTGATAACTCAATAGATCCACCAAAATTTATGGCAGTAAACCCTCCAATTTCAACCGCCTGAGCTTGATGTGCAAGATGCAATCCAAAAGTTATTGATTGGGCATTGAAGGTACTGGTAGCTTCAAATGGGATCAAATAGTTAATCCAGCTTTCACTTAAATCAACTGTTAGGATCACTTCTTTGGCAAAAGTGGAAGAATTCTCCGCAAATATATTCACCTTGCCACTTCCAGCTGGAGCACGCAGCGACAAAATAAAAAGCACCTTATCACCGGCATCGATCTTTTGACGATTGCGAATACTCCATCCAGCGTCCCATGGATTTGCTCCGGCATTATTTATTTGAGCATTTACTAGTTCTGAAAAAGCGGTCCCTACCGATGCATTTCTTGAAAATGCTCCACCATAATTGCCCGCATTATCAATAATTTCTTTTTCATTATTGTAAAATAGCCATTGCCCTTCTGGTAACCCATATTCTGTTTGGAAGGATTCCATTAATGTAGTGTGATAAAGATCTTGACCAACAAGATTCCAACTTAGAAAAGATAAAGCGATCAACAAATAAATCTTTTGCATGTCAAAGATTTGAAGTTTAAGTGTTGAAATGAAACACCCTAATGTGAAGGAATAAGATTCAGTTAATTTTTGTTGCAGTGTTTTTAGTACCATTGAAATAAAAATGTGCTTAATAGATATTCGACCTGATAGCCAAGTACTTTAAGCACATTTCTTGGGTAAGCTATTAGTGTTTTAAGACTTTAAAAGAGCCAATAGCACTGCCTGCTGCATTTAACTTAACAATATAAATACCTGGTGTAAGTGTTTGTATTTCCAAGCGTTCGTTTTGAGTGCCTAGTGATTGACGCCCCAAAGCTTGTTGCCACACCTGCTGACCATATACATTAAAAACTTCAACCTGTACTTCTGCAGCTTTTTTCAAATTATATTCTAAGAATAATTGCTCCTTAAATGGATTGGGAAATACCCTCAGCTCATTTAAGATAGAATGATCAATTACATTTGTTGTTAAAGGCATTCCAAATGAAATCCAATCAATTTCCAAAACCCCGTTAAACCCTCCAGTACCTGGATTAATAAAAAATTGGACCTGTGCAATTCTTTCTGCATCTACAGCACAAGGGGCATTGGCAGAAGCACAAGGGGTGCCACCAAAGCCACCATCAAGGTAAGCATCTGTATAATCGAATTCATAAACTGCGAAATCACTAGTCAGGGTATTGGACTTAGAGCTGGCATTTGTAACAAATCCGTTGTAATCCTGTAGATCAATTCGAAGTTCAGTGTTTTCAACATCGGCTTTTGCTCTGACATAAACCTTGTTTTCACTAGCTAAAGCATTGGCTAATATGGCTTCTCCGGCTTCATCATGAATCTCGTATACTACTGGAGAAAACGCACCTCCGCTTCCATCACCTGTAATGGTCCAAATACTATCTGCAAAGGTACTTACCAAACCACTCATATCTGTTACATGGTCGATTGTTCCATTTGGTAACTCATCCATATAATCGACTACACCAGCGGCAGGCAGCTCTAAAGTTTGACCAAATGAAATCCAATCAATATCGATGGTTCCATTAAACATTCCGGTTCCGGGCTCAATAAAAAATTGTAGCTGGGCGATTCTTAAACCATCTACATCACAAGGTGCATCTTCTGCAGCACAAGGCGTACCACCAAAGCCACCATCTGCATAAGCATTGGTATAATCGAGTTCATAAACCATATATTCATTGGTCAACATGGTCGCAACGGAATTAGCATTTCCAGTAAAACCTTGATTGTCTTGAACATCAATTCTTAAAGTAGCACTATCAACAGAAGATTTAGCTCTAATAAAGAGTTTGTTATTACTTCCAACTATATTTCCAAGTACAGCCTCGCCGTCACTGTTGTGTAGGGTATACACGATAGGAGAGAAGGCTCCACCTGTTCCATCACCAGCAATATTCAAAGCCTCTTCACTAAATGAAGTGACCAATCCAGATGGATCAGAAGTGAAGACGGTCGAGTTTTCATTAAATTGATCAGAATAATCAACCAAGCCAGTTGGCCCTAAATCTACTTCTTCATCGTCTAGTGGTTGACCAATGGAGAAATAATCGATACTCATAGTACCATTAAATTCACCTTCAATAGGGTTTGGATAAAATAAAACTTGATTGATTGCAGACAAGTCTAGCAGACAAGGTCCTACTTCACAAGGAGTACCGCCAAACCCACCATCAGCAGCTGCGGAGAAATCATACTCTAAGATGGTATATTCTCCACTGACAATCTTGGTTAAAGAAGTGCTAGAAGAAGTTAATCCCGTAGTATCGATTAAGTCAATTCGCAAGGGCACATTAGCTCCATCTGTTTTTGCCTTGACGAATACTTTATTTCTTGCAGGTCCCATATCTACTACTATCTGCTCTCCTTCTTCTTTATCGTGCAATAAATAGGATACTGTGGCAAAAGGTGGAGCAGTTCCATCCCCGGTGATAACCAAATCAGATTCTACTTCAGTTGTCTCTAAGCCAGCTACCGGAGTGGTAAACTCAATCGTCTCATTACTAAAATGATCACCATACAAGAGTTCTGCTTCTATTCCCCCCGGTTCTAGTGATTTTCCAAAAGAGATGTAATCAAAGGTTAAATCTCCTAAGAAGCCTCCAACACCGGGCTCAATAAAAATGACCAGAGTTGCAATCCTGCTTCCATCAACCGGGCAAGGAGCTGTATTTTGTGTACAAGGAGTACCACCAAAACCTAAATCGGAATAAGTACCGGTATAATCATATTCTAATATTTGATATTCAGTCCCCACTATCTTTGTAACAGAGCCTTGTGTATTTACAAAGCCATCAATATCTTCAACATCAATTCTTAGAGCGGTCCCTTCTACTGAAGACTTAACTTTAATGAATAATTTATTATTCTCAGTAACGTCTATATCAATTGGTTCAAATGTATTTTGATTGCGTATGGTATAACCTAGGGGATCCCACATAGCGGTGCTTCCATCACCACTTACTGTTAATTCTGATCCATCAACTGAAAGGGTATATCCTGGGGACACCGTGCCAAAGTTTGTAATAGAACTATCTCCTTTGTCAAAATGATCCTGGAAAACATCCGATACAATTTCCCCTGCTGATTCTTCTCCAAAAGAGATGTAGTCGATAACCAAAGATCCACTAAATCCACCAGACCCAGGATTGGTATACATTACTAATCGAGAAATTTGAGTTCCATCTACCGGACAGGGTGCTGCATCTCCACTACATCCCGTTCCCCCAAAACCTCCATCTAGGTATTTATCTGTAAAATCAAATTCTAAGACCATAAAATCCGTGGTTAGTGTTTTTACGATAGAATTTAATGTGGTTGTATTATCAGCAACATCCTGTACATCCACTCTAAATTGAGTACCCACATTGCTGGCCTTTACTCGGATAAATATTTTGTTATTTCCGGTCATATCAAGCGTCATAGGATCACCTGTAGTAGGATCGGTAATGTTATAACTAAATGAGTCCCATGGGCCAGTATTATTGGCAGTTATGGTAAGCTCTCCATTTTCTTCAGAAAATGAGTAAGACGCCACTCCGCCCATATTGCTTGCATCCCCATTGTCAAATTCATCCAGGAAGACCTGACTCATTCCAGCTGTGGAAATTAGACAAGTCAGCATGATAAATAGTAGATTCTTTTTCATATTAATTTGATTTTATAGTAATTAAGGAATATGGATTTTGAGTTTGCAGACATAATAAGCTGCTTCCATTTCTATCGATTGATTGTATTGTTTCAGAAAGTTTTACAATTGACTTGATTCATTATAGAATCTCAATAAACCGGATATTATCAACATTAACTTCTAGTGATTCATTAGAGTCTTCTGCATCAATCAAGTGTATTTTTAAGGTTCTGATTTTTGTGGGATCCACAATGAAGTCATTCAAATCCTGGAAGCGATTTAGTGGGATAGATATTCGTTGCCACCCGTCCCAATCTACTTTGATTTGATGTGTAAAATCATTGGTAGAACCTTCACGCTCAAGAAGCACCAAAATGATATTTGTATTGTCTCTACCATTGTTATGGATATCCATTTCAACCAAAGTATTATTTGCATCAGTTGTAATTCCAAATGTTTGGAACTGATCCGTATCCCAAGAATGGTTTTCGGCTCCTCCAATCCAGTTGATACCTAGATCATCTCTTCCACTTAGCTTTAAAAAGTTACCATTGATAGGTTCTGGATCAGCTGATTGGATGGCATTGTTGCTGTTTTGATTGATTGAGCCTACAAAAATCCACTTACTGGTTTCTGCTCTCAAGCCATTTCCATCAAAGTCATTGACAAGAATGGGCTTTACTGTAAAGAAATTAATAGGTGAGCGAGTAGCTCCTCCATTCGCATCTACTGTAATCCTACCTTTTTCTACACCAGGAGGAACAATTGCAATAATGGAATCCGGAGTGGCTGTGACAATGTTTGCCTGTATGCTATCAAAGAAGTAAACCGATAAGGGGTCAAAGAAATTTTTTCCTTTGATAGTAACTGCTTCGCCAACTGCAGCAGACTCTGGTGCAAATGAAAAAACTTCTGGCGGATCTAGGGTTACTCTAAAATTAGTGCTAGTAGTTCCACCCGCGGTAGTGATAGAAACTTCATGTTCACCTAGTGGAACATTTGTAGGAATACGTAATAACAAAGCATTCTCAGAATTATAAGCAGTATTGAAGTTAATAACCTGATCACTGAAAGCTATTTGCTTAATGCTTTGAAGGTTCATCCCTTCAAAAGTCACTAGTGTTTCAGCGGGACCAAAGTTTGGGCTTACCGCAACAATTACTGGTGCAGGAACTTCTTCTCTACAACTTAAGACGGATAGAAAAACTAAACTGATGAAGATTATATTTTTAAGTTTCATGCGTTCCGATTTAGCTTC
>JBCBCD010000395.1:0-6573 GCA_038530915.1 Bacteroidota bacterium | reverse complement strand
AATTTATGTTCCGTTTCTACAGACTTCAAAATAGCTATCAGTTGTGAATCTCTTTCCGGATTGATTTTCATTTCATCCAACAATAAGACGTGAGTCTTTTCCTTTCTGAAGGAAACGGTATTGAGTTGACCATTTACTTGCTTGAATTGTGCATCCGCATATTTATGGAAAAAGCTTTTAAACCTTCTCATCGGCTGCCTACCAAAATCCCAAACCACAAAAGGCCTTTTGTAGGTATAGGTAAAAGGCAATAAGTTATTGGGATTATTTACCAGGCTTATGGATTGTTCATACAATTGATGGCTCATAAACTCCCAATCGTCCTCCGTCAATAAGTGCTTATCATTGGCATCTTTATCTGAATCGTAGTAATTCAGTGCTGCACTTACTGAAGCAAATTGTGCTTGCACCTTTTCTTCTTTTTGGGGCTGAACTATGTGATTTTGCCAGGATTTAGCCAAAAGGATGTTTCTTACTTTTTGTCTGATTAAGGTAGTATCTACTACACCTGCTTTTACGGCCGCTAAAATTTGGCCATGTACCCAGCTGGCTGATTGATCAGTGATGAACACTGTAAAAGGAGAATTAATGAGTTGCTTCGCGTACTGGTCAGACCATTTAGCTACCCATAAACCGTTAAAGTTGAGTTTGTTTTGTAAATAGTAAGTGGTGGAGTCATACAGTAGCTGTTCTAGAACAGAGGTGTCTGCCCATAAACCACTCAAGCCAAGCTCGTTGAGTCTTTGATACTCGTTTATCCAAGCTAGTTGTGCTACACTGTCCTTGGGAAGAGGTGTCAAGGGCGCATATTGCAACATTCTTTTTTCGTTGTGTAAAACAAGAGCGTTGGAATCTGGCAATTGATCATTGATGAAAACATTGATCTTAAACTGATCAGCTTGTAAAAACCGTAAAGCATTGAATTGATTGATCAATGAATCATTATTTAGAGCGGCCAAAGTAGCATGTTTAGGCATGGTGGTTTGGTCAGAAAAATGATTGTGCAGCAGCAAAGGCTGGTTGGTTGTACCCCAAAGCGGGAGCTTGCTATTATTAGCCAGGTGATGAGAAATTTCTTCATATTGCTGTAAAGGAAAAGATTCCAGATGAACTCCTGATAATTTAGAAGAAGCCACATCTTCAAACAATTGCACTTTTTCACTGAGGTTAAGTGCTTCTTTGTGTACGACTATCAACTGACCAATTTGTTCTTCAAGGCTTAATGTATTAAGCGTCGAGTCAGCCCACTGAGTTTGGGTATTCTTAAATGGAACAGGGGATAATACCGTTTGCTTTTGATCATTGTTACAACTGACCAAAAGTACTATGCTCGCCAAGATGAAAAAGTATCTCAAACACATTGTTATTCAATATCATTTTTTGCAGGTACAGAAATATCAGTACCTGACATGATTAAACAGGATCACTCCCATAAAGCGAATTGATGGTTGTAGTTGAAGGTATGTAGCGAATTGATAGCAACACTTTTAGCCTAGAGCTCCTCCAGAATTGTCTGAATGACTGCTTCCGGAGACTTCCACCAGTCAAGAGCATAGACTGGTATTATTTTAATCTCATGTTTGGAGAAATACTCCAGCTGTTGGTGTTCCCAGGTATAATCGGTAATTGGAGTTGTACTAAACAAGCCATTGGGTAAAATACCAATTGTTTGTTTCTCATTATCCTGTGGATGTAGAATAATGATTTGTAAATCCTCTGTATCACTTGTATAAACGTTTAAACGATAATTTTTAGTGAAAGGTTTCAATCGTTCTAACACTTCTTTAATGAAATAGTCGTCAGCTGACAAATTTTTAACTTCTATGAGATGTGCGTAACTGATATCAGAAGATGCTTCCAAATCTTTCTCCTTTTTTGAAGTAGTATTCGTTATTACATCAAAGACCTTGGCAATCAGGGAGGTTCGTTCTTTTAACTCTTCCTGTATATTTGGTGGAAGTGAATGAATGATTTGCAACTTGCCTTTGTGATTGCTTAATAAACGGCTAAGAGAAGCTTCATAAGCTGTTGATTCTAATTGATCTATGTCAACAGATAGATTCATTCTTATATCCGTACTCCCATAAACCAAACTAAGTAAGAGTTCATCAGCAGCGGGAAAAGGCGCTTCATCAATGGCAAAGAACTTTAATCCAAACTGTTTCAGTAATTTAATTTTTTCGTAACCAGGTAATTCATTTTGAATAATATCCAATAAGTAGTTTGCAATAAGGTTCCGCTGCTCATAAGTAGAGGTGATGATACTTATGGAAGGGTAATTATTGTCTTCATTGGGCTCTACGGCATTGAGTAATAAAAGAATTTTCTCAGCTTCTGTTGTATTAGTCTTTTGATCTTCATCATACCTACCATCAAATGAAAGCAGTTGACTTTCAGCATGAATTAAAGCTGGATATTCTTTTGCTGTGGTTTTATTCAGAGAAAAGTGGTGCTTCGTCAAGGAACGCATCCATTCAGATCTGCTGTTATTCGTTTGCGAGCTTGATTTTTCAAGAAAAACGACTCTTTTTCCTTTTTGTGCCAGTGATTGAAGGAGTGCCGGTTCAAGTGCATTGGCTTCTTCAATAATGATTAAATCAAATAATGGATTTGAAGCAGAAGGAATCTGCTGTATCATCATAGGAGTGGCTAACCAAATGGGACAAACTTTAGTACTATAAGCAGCGGATGTTTTATATAACTCCAGTGCTTCTTTCTCTTTAGGCTTTTGGTCGCCCATTATGGCATTATAGCTAAGTCGATTTTCTTTTTTCCATTGATTGAGCTTAGTTGTTCTGTTTTTCATCCAACTCCTGATGATGTGTTGAGGCATCAGACTTCTCAGTTTAGTCAGATCACTAGAGTAATTAGAAATATCTAAGGAATGCACGGAAGGTAAACCTCTGTCTATACTTTGTATTTTGTAATATAAAAACCAACTCTTGAAGCACATTTCCCAGTCTTCTGGTAAAAGGATGGTTAAGCTTTTTATCAATTCTTTCGCTTGATCTTTTAGGTTGAGCCAATGGTGTTGCCAGTCATGTGCCTGCTCAAACTCTTTCATGAATGCCTTTACTGTTCTCAAATCTGCAATAATTTCTTCTAGGTACTGCTTTTGTTTGAGAGTGGTCAACATTACATTTCTGTAAGTTTGTTCTAAAAGTTCATCTTCATTTAATTTTTTAATATGTGTCTGTAGTTTTTTCTCAAGTGCTTCAATTTCACTTTGATGAGGCATTTTAGGATGCACATTTTTAGAACTTAATCTGTTTTGGAAATAACGTATTTCAATGGGGAGTTTGTGGTGCCATTTTTCTAAAGCGATTGAAAAAAGATGAAGTTCCTCCAGGAGTTTGTTGATATTTTTCTTTTCTATGGGTTGGTCAAACTCAAAATCGAAGTAGGCATTTAGCTGAAAAACATTAATCAAATTATGGTAAGCCGTATTGATTTCAGTTTTGGCATTCAGGATTCTTTTGTGCTTATTAGAAAAAGCGCTGATCATTTTTAAACTGGAAAGACTGGTTAGCTCAAAATCCTTGCCCAGTTCACTATTGTATTTTTCTATGCTATGCTTTAAGCTATAGGTTTTAAGGGCTAAGTCATCATAAATAGAATCAAAATGGACTTTTAAAGCATTTCCGTATCTGCTGAGCAGGTTGATGTAGGAATGTTGCAGTTCATTGAGCTGTTTTAGGTTGGTATCAAGGAGTTGTTCGGTTCTGCTAAAAGCAATATTAAAGTCTGGTGATTTAAAACAAGTGGGATGAATTTTCAAAAGTGGATGAGCCAGAGTACGAATTTGTTCAAACTTAGCCTTCATCTTTTTCACCTGGCCTAATAATTCTTCATACTCAGCAATGGTAAACGTATAATGTTCTTCATTGAGCTGACTTTCCAACAATTCTTTGCTTATTTCTTGTTCAAAAGTGGAATAGAGGCCGATAGTATTGGATAAGTCAAGAGACTTAAATAATTCTGTTTGAAGCGATACATGAATTTTGTCTAGAGATTTTTTTTGATATAGTACCCTGTTTATCAGTGAATTATATTGCTTTAGGTTGTATACTTGTGACTTGGCTGAATGAGGGAGTACTAAGTCTTGTTTAACGCTAGAGGTCAATGAGTATGTAGGTTTCAACAAATTTGTTGCCTGATAAACTAAGGATGATATTTCGGCATTTTCTAATACAGTTGCTATGTTTTGAAGATCGGATAGATCCTTTGAGAGGTATAAAATATTGTTGCTATTGGAAAGTTGATATGTAAATATATTGATTAATAAATTTGTAGGTAAGTCCTGATTTAAATGGACAATTGAATGCTTTTGTTGATAAATTTTTTGGAAAATCATCTCCTGGATGGGAGGAAGAGGATACAATCCAAGCGCCTCATTACTTGATTTTTCATTTTCTTCTTGTTGATGATGAAAAGCAAACTCATTTCCAAACGATCGTGAGGGAATATTGAAGATAGCAGCAGACCAATGTAGGGTGCCTTGTCCGGTTTTAGGAATATTTGAATCGAGCGTTAAGGATGCTATATTTTGAAGATCTCCTACCTCAATGAGTCTTAGGTTAGCTCTCAACAACTCTATAATAGTGTTTAATGCTTTGCTGATTTGAAGGTTTTCCTCATTAATAAAATCAGGCGTTTCCCCGATGTTATTTTCTAAAAACTGATAAAGGTAAGGGTTGACATATGGTTGTAGGTCAAGCGTTTTGAATCCCCAGGATTTGGATTTTGAAAGAGGGGTGATGTATACTGGCCAGATAATCAAGGGAATATTCCTTATGACAGTACTTGATTTTACAGAGAAGATTGGAAAACAAAGGTTTAAAAAAGAGTAGCCATATTTCTGAAGTTGATTATTTTGATCGGTATGAAAATCAACTAATAGGGGGTGAAATTCAGATGAAACTTGCGTTTGGATTTCAAAATCGATTTCATTTTGAAGCAGCTGTTCTATCCAAAACTGTGCCAAAGGTTGTTGATTGGCCAGGTTGATCAAGTCCAAAAAGGCAGATTTCGATGTTCTAAGATTCGAAAAAGAATTTTCAGCATTAGAGCTAAAAGGTGGAGAATACTTACTCATTGTATAGGATATGATGGATCAGTTCAATCTCAATATAAAAGTATTTAACGTAGGGTAAATACCAAACAAGGTTTTAAAATCATACTTTTTTGCAAAAAATTACATTAAATATCTAATTATCAACATTTGTTATTTTTTTTGTTCAATAATTATTGAAAGTTAAAGGTGTAAAATGAGTTGTTATTTTTTTTAAAACACCTACAGTAAAGGCTTTGCCAAAAATGGTACAATAATAAAAGAATTGAGCTCAAGTGTTTTGTTTAATGTTTTGTTTAACAAAATGATTGCATTCAACAATATTCTTAGAATAAGAATTTTTCTTAAATAAACTTCCAAGCAAAGTAGGATAAAAAAGTGTAAATTTGTAATGAAAATCAAAAGGTTATGTTGTTGAAGAGATGGTTTGGCTTTTTGAGAAAACCTTAAACAAAACGCTAAAGACAAACAAATGTTACCAAATGTAGCCGTCATATTAACAGACAAGCATCGTAAGATCCTCTGGGTAAACCATGATTTTACTGTCATCACTGGCTACACGCTCAGTGAGGTCATAGGAAAAAAACCTGGAGAATTACTTCAAGGTCCTGGCTCCGAAATTGAAGCCATCAAAAGAATCAGAAAAGCATTGGATAATGAAATTCCAATCAAGGATTCTATTACCAACTTCCGTAAAGACGGAGAAGCTTATGAGTGTAAATTAGTTATTCATCCTATTTTTGATAAAGAAAAAGGATTAACTCACTTCATTGCCTTTGAAGTAGATGGCGATAAGGTGACTGAAGATGATGAGATTCCTTTAATGAAATTGGATGGGAAATACAGCTCCAGTAGTTTGAAGGGAATTGAAGAAGTGAAGTTGTATTTTAGACTAAAAGAATTGTTGCAGAATGAAAGATTGTACCTCAATCCAAACTTAACATTGAAAAATGTTGCGGATAGATTAGCTACCAACACGAAGTATCTTTCTCAAGTTGTAAATCATCATTCTGGTCACAATTTCCAATTTTTCATCAATACTTACCGTGTTTCTGATGCTAAAGAAAGCATTTTAAGCAAAAAGTATGAAAACCTTACCTTGTATGGCATAGCATTGCAGTGCGGATTTAAGAATAAATCAACATTTTACAAGGTCTTTAAAGAAATTACCAACCAAACACCTAGAGAATTTCAATTACAAAGCACCCAATCCTCTTAATTGTTTTTGAATGTGAATGGTATTTTTTATTCAAACTGCTGTAAGCCAGCGTATTGTATAGTTTTTTTTTGGGTTTTGTTATAAATCTTTTTTCACACAGTTTTTTTCATTCTTTTTTTGGGTATACATTCACGAATTCATACGCTAGTCTTATCTAATAAATTGCTTTTCAATCAATTAAAGGTGAAATTTATCATTGTTGATTAGTTGCTACTATGATGTTGCTGTGATCAACAATTTCGGAAGAGCGTGTGTATGCTTTTTTTACAACAAAAAGTTTTAC
>JBCBCD010000394.1:0-6585 GCA_038530915.1 Bacteroidota bacterium | reverse complement strand
AAAATTGTAAAACTTAAAGTCCACTTTTTCTTGATAACTTCACTTCCGACGACACAACATCACAACATCACAACATCACAACATCACAAGATTCCATCAAACTCGCATAAGCAGCCTGATACTTCAACAAGTCCGGATTCCCCAATAAGATGATCTGTTCCCGAGCTCTGGTCAAGGCAACATTCAACTTACGATCTATTCCTTCATCAGAGACAGAGGAGATGGACGCTAACTGACTCAACGTATTGGTACATAATGAAATAATAATTATATCTCTTGCTCCGCCTTGGTAGCGTTCTACGGTATCAATACTTAATAAATCGGGATCGATGGCTTCTTCTTGTAGGGATGCCCTGATTTGAGCAATCTGTGCCCGAAAAGGAGTAATGATGCCAATCGACTTTTCTTTCCATTCTTTGTCATGAGCATCGTACAACTCTTGATAATGTTTTACCAATTGGGCGACCCATTTGGCTTCATAAATATTGGTTTTGATGCCATGTCGCATATCATCGGTAGAGGTAGGAATGAATAACATTCGGTGTTGACACAAATACCAATTGATATTTTTCTCATCTGGTACTTTATAAGATAGGGGACGGACCTGCTTTAAATGGGCTGGTATCTCTGCAGGTAAAATATCTAAGGTACTTTCATAAAATGTTTCACTTGGAAACTTCATAATATCCTGATGCATTCTGCCCTGATGACTCAATTGGGCATATGCCCAGCTCCAGCCTTCTTGCTTACATTTGCTAAACAATCTTTCGAATAATGAATTGGCTAAACTGTTTAACCCAATACCTAACAAGTCTGGATCTTTGATTTTTGTATCGACTTTCTTCTGTGTTACTACAGCAGGCAATTGTTTATGGTCACCAATCAATACAAAGCGAGGAAAACGAGTGAGTAATCCAGCCAATAAAGGCTCTAATATTTGAGAAGCTTCATCGATAATAACCCGATCAAACCTTTTCAACTGAAATAATTCCTGTTTTCCTACAATAGAACTGACCGTACTGACTACGATGCGATGTGATTGTATAATCTCTATCAGATCTTTTCTTTTTAGAACTCCTTCTGTCTTACTATTGAGCAATTGAGCCCGATAAGCCAGAGAAGTTGAAAACCTTGATCCTATCCTAAAGTAATCTTCTTTTATATAGTCTCCAATAGATTCAATGGCTTCGCAGATCTCATCTACTGCTCTGTTGGTATAGGCCAATAAAAGGATTTGCTCATCCGTATTTTGCATGAGATAGTCCACCAGATTTTTTAGCATAACACTGGTTTTGCCCGTGCCGGGAGGTCCCCAAAGCAAAAAATAATCATCAGCTGCCAATAACTGCCTAAAAATACTCTGCTGCTCGTAGGTTAGATCCTTTATTCTTTCGGTTTCTAGTGGAGGGTTTTGCTTAGGAGCAACATTGCCTAGGATAAGGTCTCTTTTACTCACAGGAGCAGCAGCCCACTCATACAAAGCTCTGTACATGCCAATAAAGCTACTATCCAAAAGGTCGTGTTCAAGATTCCAATAAAGGATGTCCTCAAACAATTGATCATTGGACTGTCTCGATCGCAACCTAATGGTAATCGTTTCTCCTGATATTTCTAAAATAGAACATTTGAAAATCTGATTTTCAAGCGGACTATTTTCCAGGCCTTTGAAAGGATACAATACAGCTATATCACCCGCTCGGAAATTGGCCAGCTTAGTAGTTTGTGCATTCCTTTTAAAGGTAACCGTTGGTTCCTCTTTGGCAGAACAATTTTCTTGTACCGTAAGATAGGCTAGTAGATTGAAGTTATCACTTTTGTCTTCATATGCATTGAGCCAAAGAGCAGCCATCCCATTATTGGTTTCCAATCCTTGTTCTCCAATTTTTGCAATTCTGTGTTCTCTGGCTATAAAGCTGGCAAATGCAGTAAAATAGGCTTGATCTAATGGTCGTAATTGATGGAAAACCTGATCGAAATTGGTGATATCAGCTAGTGCAAATCCTTTGAGTTTTGGAAAATTTCCTGGTGTTAACTGTCCAAAAAACTGCCTTCCTGCCAGTCCAAGTTTTTCTTTGTTATCCAGTCCCAATAAGGCCAGTTGATGTTCTATACTGATGAGTTGATTTCTGGCTTGTATTGCTTCATATTGTTGAGCGCGTATTCTTGGGGCAAATTTTAGATTGTCTCTTTCTAAAACGGAATACAAAATGTAATTGAGCGGCTCTGTTTTTCCTTTAAAAGTATCACGTACCATCAGGTCGTACAACAAGGTTTGGGTAAAATGATTATTGCTCAAACCATATACATTGGGACGAAAAGGTTTTCCACTTTTCAATTCTACAATAATTGCCTGGTCATCATCTTGAACAAATAAATCCAGACGTCCTTGTAGACCATAAGTTTCCACATAAAAAGAAGGCTCTAAGTAAGCATGATTAGGGCTGATTTTTTGTTTGGGGAAATCTTGTGCAATCACTCGCCTTAGGTTGACATAATGCAATTGAGCTTTCTGCATGATTTCCCTCACTTGCATATCGTCAAATAAACAAAAAGCCAATGGATTCAGCTGAAAAACCTTGGGAAACAACTGTTTGAAAGTGTAAGAATCGTCGTGCAACAATTCATCCAGAAAGAAATTGGCGATGTGTCCCAGCAATAAATATTTATTCACTGGCATGGGAAGGAAACGCTTCAACAATTGAAGACGATGCTCTACATGTCCGGCTTGAAAACACTCAGCTACGGCCGTTACATCTATCAGATAGTCAGGTTCAATCACAAAGGCAGCCGGTCGATAAATATTCTCCTGATCTACTTCTACATCAATCAAGTTAAGCACTACCGGAAATCCAAAGTTGTTTTTGATGGCCTCAATTGAAGGATTAAAATTCTCATTGCGATCGGCTATATTGTATTGGATATAAATATCATCATTGAGTATTGGGGCTTTGGCCATTAATTGGTCATGTTCAGGAATATCTTCTAAAACAATCACCCTAAGCTTTGGGAAAAAAGCTTTGATGTCAACTTCTTTCGAAACCAATGGCCAGGAAAGATTTTTGTAAAACAACAAATCTTCAGGCGGACTCACTTTCATTAAACCCTCATTGAGTAAAATGACCACTTTACAACTCAATTCCACCCAGTTAAGATGGTCCTCTTTATTGGCTCCGGAATTGATTTTACGTCTGAATAAATGGGCAAAGTATTGTAGTTTCTTAGGAATTCGGTATTTGTGACCCACATAAGCCAATCTGGCGAATAAGGTCGAAAATTGAATCCGCTCATCTTTAGTCACCTCCATCAACAAGAGGTTGAACAACTTATAAATCGATCTGACTTTCTGTTCAGGACTTGCATCCCCTAAAGCCAGAATTTTTTTCAACTGTTGGTAAAAAAGAATGCCGATCTGTTGATTTTGCATGTATCTTTAGAATGGATTTTTTTTTTTGAAAAATTCAATTTAAACCTTTTTGGAGAAAACACAAGCACCAAGCAAAAGGAGTTTAGCATCTTTAGAATAAAGCTATAGTTCACTCTAAAAATCTTACCTATGAAAAAACTTAACTCAACCATTTTAACTTTTGTAATGACTTTTATTATCACTTATACTCTTAAAGCACAATCTATGCCTTGGGAAGGTGGAGATGCTGATTTATTAGCAGAGATTGACCAACATTGGAATGCCGTTATGGATAAAGATGGCGATGAATCAAATGAAGCACAACAATTTCGGGGGGAAAAGGCCGATTTGTTATTGGACTTGTATCATGAAAACAAACAAGACAAAGCCTCAATGAGTGCTTTATTTCATGCGATGGCTACTTATTTGAGAAAAAAAGATTATATCGCTTTGATGGACCAGTTTGAAGCGCTTGAAATTGAAGAAGAAAACTGGCGAATGATTTATCTTTTTTATCAAAGAGCAATTTACAAGCATGGCGATTACGATTCAAGAATGAAAAGATTAGATGGACTGCTAGAAAAAGTAGAGAATAAAACCCAATTCATACAATTACGCTACGATAAAGGATTTCTGGCTTACAATGAAGGCGATTTTGAAACAGCAGAAGCCAACCTCAAAAAGATAGTAGACGAAGCTCGTTTAGAAGAAGTATTAGGGAAAACGGCAAGCCGAGTAAAATCCTATCTAGGAGCAATTGAAAACCTACAAATTGGAAATCAAGCATCTGATTTTGAAGCAGTAGACCTAAATGGCAAAACCATTAAACTAAGTGATTTCAAAGACAAAGTGATTATGCTCGATTTTTGGGCAACTTGGTGCGGTCCTTGTGTACAGGAAATTCCCGATATGAAAGCACTAAAAGAGAAATATGGAGATCAATTAGTCATTATCAGCATTTCGTTAGACAAGAAGGAAGAAAAACTAAGATCATTTATCAAAGCAAAAGACCTAAACTGGACACACGTCTACGCGCCGGAAGGCCGACAAAATGAACTGGTGAAAACTTATTGTGGCTTTGGCTTACCGACTTATTACATTATTGATAAAAATGGTAAGATTCATTACAACTACCACTCAAGGAAGGATGGTAAGTCTTTTGCTGAAGTGATAGAGAATGTTCTGTGATATTTTGATACTGAGATCTTGGGGTCTTATTATTTTGATTCTGCTAAATTGTTAAGCATACTTAACAATTTAGCAGAATAACTCCGCGAAACTCTGTGCCCACTGCGGTTCAAAAAATTGGTCAGAAGACTATTGTTGTCCAACAAGAAAAGCGAGATTAAGATCACAGCATCACAAGATCACAAGACCATAAAGCGATCAATTTCCCGAAATGGCCTTCGGAAAACTCATCTCCGTTCTGCGAGTACTACTCCTAAACGCTTCACGAGTTCTCAAGTTGAAACGATCTCCGGCACTCAAGAAGTAGAACGTTTTATTTTTTTGAATCAATTTAGGATCATAAATTACGACATAAGAAGGGCCCACTACTTCAAATTGGTCACCAGTAACGACTATGCCTGTTTTTTCATCCAATCCAATACCGAGCAATTCAGGATGAGCTTCTATGACTTCCACCATATCAAATTGGCGATTGCGCTTCAACAGATGCTGATCGATGCCTACATTTTTGAGGTAGCCAAATCCCTCCTGGTGATCGCCCATCATGACAGTATTGGTCTTGGTATCACCTCTTACCAGGTAAGAACCCTGAATACTTGCTCCTGCTGAAGAACCACCAATAACGCCACCTCTTTCCAATACACCATTGAAGGCTTCCTCTGATTTGGTACCTCCATATGCATCTACCAGTCTCCACTGTCTGCCACCACTGAACCAAACGCCCGTTGCATTGTGAATATGTTGGACAAATTCATCACTATCAGCTTCTTTTCTATCAAAAGTATGCAAGAGGGTAAGGTTTTTAGCTCCTTGTGCCTGGAAGCGTGCGAAGGCTCTGGCTTTTACGGCAGGTCCGGTATCATCGCTTCCATTAGCGGTTGGAATAATTACGATGTTGGCATCAGGCCCTCCTGCTAGGGAAATAAATCTTTTTATTAGTGCCGGATCAGCACCGCCACCACCAACAATAACAAGGCTTCCATTTTTTGGACCCACTTCCTGACTATTTGCATTTAAGGAGAAAAATAATAAAAAAGTGATAATAGGAAAAATGTGTTTCATTTTTTTAATTTGGAAAATAGAGAATAATCTTGAATATTTGGCACAGCTAGTTTTTCAATTTTGGTTTAAGAAAAAATGCAAGTCCTCGATTGTATATACGTTGCACCAAGTCCACTAGGTGGGAGAGGTGTTTTTACTTCAAAATTTATATCTGCTGGTTCAATGATAGAGATATGTCCGGTCATCGTTATGTCTGATACAGATCGGCAACTCATCCATCAGACTGTCTTACACGATTACTACTTCATTTGGGGAGAAAAGGATGATCATTGTGCTTTACCGATGGGATATGGCATGATTTACAATCATTCTTTTGCTCCTAATGCAGAGTACGTTCCCGATTTTGAAAAAGAAACATTGGACTTTTTTGCCCTAACAGACATAAGAGCAGGAGAAGAAATTACGGTGAATTACAATGGTGATCCAAGGGTGCAGGATGAGGTATGGTTTGATGTGAAATAAAAAGCGCGACCATTTGATAATCAAACCATCACGCTTTAGTTTCTGTGGAGACGGCGAGAGTCGAACTCGCGTCCAGAGAAAGCACCCGATGGCTTTCTACATGCTTAGTTCCCAGTCTAATTGTCGGGAATCAGGGGAGATTGGAAACCCTCTCATACTGATTCCTTAGCTTCTGAATTTCGCAACGAGAGCGAAGTCAAGTCTCGCGCTAGCCCGAGGGTTGTTGATGTGCGAAACACTGTGTATCAGGCGTCAAGCGTTGGCACAAAGGCAGTTTAAGACCTAGTCTTACGCTGCCATGGCAAATTGTCTATTGCCATGTAAAAAAGTTTTTATCACCATTTTTTGCGGAGTATGTGACCTGCTCCGGCATGCTTACCATAAAGTTGACAATCCTGTCGATTCCTTTACGTCCCCATTTTGTAGTTGAGGGTGTAATATTAGACCGAAGGTCCTTAAACACTACACCC